>CAIXMC010000027.1 GCA_903920405.1 uncultured beta proteobacterium | reverse complement strand
GTTGCCAGAAATACCGACACCCATAATATACCTCCTAATTTCCTGGCCACTAATATCCGTGAACGCAAATAACAGTAATCAGCAAGACGGGATTGGTGATTCAGGTTGGCAGACGACCGGGCTGAAATGCCTTTTTTGTGATAAATAACCCCTTCCCAGTTGTAACCCATCTTCCAACCCTGTTTTTTTGCACGAACTGTCCATTCAATTTCTTCAAAATAAAGAAAATGGTCTTCACAAATCAAGCCTACATCGTCTAAAAACGTCTTACTTATAAATAAACTAGCGCCTATGGGATAATCAATCAGCGTGTCGCAATGGTGTCCGTCGTATTGTCCAACATCGTATTCAAGCGAGCCACGATGTGTAATGGTGGCTGTTATCTTATTGAAGCACCCACCAATACTTTGAATCAGGTCGGGCTGGTTAAAGCATTTAAGTTTTGAACCAATCATGCCGACTTTTTTGTTATTGAATGTGTAATATCTTGCGGTCTCAACCAATGAACCCAGTGTATGATGACCCACGATGGTGTCGTTATTAAGAATCCAAAAATGGTCAAAATCACCATGTAACAGGCCAAATTTTAATCCAATGTTATTGCCGCCCCCAAACCCTAAATTTTTGGCAGATTGCAACATGGTCAGGGTGTTTTTCTCAAAATTATAACCTGAAATTTTTCCAGGTTCATCATAACCCATACAATTTAAACGGATTGGCTTTAATATCGGTGGATAAACCAATGTTTCGATGACACTGTCTTTTGGCTTGAGGATATTTAAATTCCCTTTAGCCCAGTTGATGATATGCTCAACAGAACCATCGGTTGAATGATTATCAACAATGGTAATTGAATAATTGGTATAACTAGAACGAAGAATGGACTCCAAACAGGCAATCGTATCAGCCCAACCATTCCAGTTCAAGATAATAATATTTACTTTTTCTTGCATATCAAGTGTCGATTTGTAACCGTTTAGACCCCGCCACCGTCATTCCCGCGAAGGCGGGAATCCAGACTGACTTTTTGTATGCATGAAGACCAAAATACACTGGATTCCCGCCTTCGCGGGAATGACGACATCTAGGCCAGGGGTCTAAACGGTTACGTCGATTTAGTGTCGCACAGCAATGACTTTCCCAGGAACACCGGCAACGATACTGTCAGCTTCTACAGATTTCGTGACGACAGCACCGTTCGCAATCACTGCTCCGCAACCTATTTCAACACCATCCAAAATCGCTACACCCCCACCAATCCATACATCGTCTCCAATTTTGATCCCTTTTGAATTTTCCATCTGCAAACACATGGGCACCCCTTTCCTGCCGATGACATGATTTGATCCGTAGATCATGCATCCGGTTGCAATCATGACATTATTTCCTATCTCGATCAATGAGTTGCGATATGATTGAATGATGGTATGTTGTCCAATAAAAACATCGTGACCGATGGCTATCGTGCCCCCTCTGGGGAATAAATAGATGTCTCCATCTGAAGTGAAATGATTCGCTATTTTCAAATTGCCTGGAGAGTCTTTATCGTCAAAACGAACCGATATTTTTCCATGGATATGTGCCCGCCTGCCAATGGCCACCATCCCGCGACCCCGTATCAGGGGAATACTGTCCATCAGCGCATTCAAGCCAATGCTGACCTGCCTTCTGTAAATGAGTAAGGTTGATATCAAAACCAGTACACATTTTATATATAAAAACCAGTCCACTATATTTTTCGACTGAAACCATCTGCAAAATTTTAACCAGTCATTTTTCATAGTCAGCAATTATTCTTTTTGCTTGATTGGAATATACATCTTCGACTTGAATATGCTGACCTATTCTGTCAAGTTCCATCATTTTTGCACATACCAGCATCTTGTAAATGGCCATATTGAGTGCCAATTGAAATCCAAGCCATCCATCACGGTATCCATGATAAATGATGTAGCGCTTTAGAAATTCCTTGATGCAATCGTAAAACATTTTTAAAATATGAGTATGCTTTCCAGATTCTAATGCTTGATGAGCTTCAATGGTTGTATAAGTGTTGATTTTAGTGAAATGATGTGATAGATCAATATAATTATAGTGAATGATGCAATTTTTGCCGTTAAACTTCATGCGTAAAGTATGACAGCCCTCTATAATTTTTATATGATCATGCATTATTCCTGTTATTTTGACGAAATTTTTTTTAAATAAGCGTATTTGACTGTCTGTTTCTGGATCCCATCCGGAACTGGTGATAGGTAGGCCAAACATATAATTTAATCTAGGGATAATGACAACATCATAATTATTTTCTTTCACCAAACTTTTGATTTGATGGCTTAAATATACAGGAATTTGTTCATCGGCATCCAAAATTAATATCCATTGATGATGGGCACAACTGATTGCAAATTCACGTGCTATTTCAAAGTTTTGCAATCTCTGATGCATGAAGATTTTAGCACCCAAGGATTTTGCAATTTTAACGGTTGCATCATCACTGTACATATCTACAACAATCACTTCATCAGCCCATGTTTTGACTGAATCAATGGCATTTTTAATATTTCTTTCTTCGTTCAGTGTATTGATGACAACGGATACCTGGCATTTAAGATGTTCCATTTTCTAAAAATTTAACCTTCTTTTTTTAATATCACGACAATGGACAGTGGTATTTACTTCCCACTACCCACTACCCACTACCCACTTCCCACTGGTATTTTTGAGTTCTGTCACGTTAAACAGTGACACGCTGTAGCGTCTTTCAAGGTGGGGTGTGCTTCACCCTCCGCATGAAATTGGGGTGAAATGCAGGTATATTTCAGGCTTTTGGAAGTGTTACACCACACTGACCCTGGTATTTACCATGACGGTCTTTGTATGAGGTCTCACACTCTTCATCGGTCTCAAAAAACAAAACTTGTGCGCAGCCTTCGCCGGCGTATATTTTGGCCGGCAAAGGTGTGGTGTTGCTGAATTCCAACGTGACATAGCCTTCCCATTCCGGCTCAAAGGGTGTGACGTTCACGATGATGCCGCAACGTGCATAAGTGCTTTTACCCAGGCAAATGGTGAGTACATTGCGTGGAATACGAAAGTATTCCAACGTGCGTGCCAAGACAAAACTGTTGGGTGGAATAATGCAAACATTGTCATTGAAATCCACAAAACTTTTTTCATCAAAGTTTTTAGGATCAACCACGGTGCTGTGAATATTGGTGAACACTTTAAACTCTGGCGCACATCGAATGTCGTAGCCATAGCTGCTGGTGCCATAACTGACAATTTTTTGGCCATTGGCGTTGTGACGAATTTGAGCTGGCTCAAAGGGGTCAATCATGCCGTGTTGTGTGGCCATGCGTCTAATCCAGCGATCACATTTGATACTCATAAGTGTTGGTCTCCAAGGATGACTTGGATTGTAGTTAGGGATGGGTCACTGGCACTCGCCTGTGGGGAGTGCTAACATTGAACGATTGAACGATGGAATGATTTCTTGAACATAAGGAGTTTTGGAATGATGGGTCACTTTGACAGTTTTAAAACTGAACTGGCGCTTACCAACCCCTGGGCTGTCGTGCCTGCATTGGGTAATTTGGATGCTTATATTTCAGCCGTCAATCGGATGCCCATGTTGACGCTGGAGGAAGAGCAGAGTTTCGCACGCAAATTTCAGCAAGACAATGACCTTGAGGCGGCTGGAAAGCTGGTTTTATCGCACTTGAGGCTTGTGGTCTCTGTGGCTCGCCAATACTTGGGGTACGGCTTGCCGCATGGCGATTTGATTCAAGAGGGCAATATTGGTTTGATGAAAGCCGTTAAAAGGTTCGATCCCGATCAAGGTGTGCGGCTGGTGAGCTATGCACTGTACTGGATCAAGGCCGAGATTCATGAATATATTATTAAAAATTGGCGCATGGTCAAGCTCGCCACTACCAAGGCACAGCGCAAACTGTTCTTCAGCTTGCGATCCATGAAACAGCGTTTCAAAAGTGACGATGCTTTGGCTGACCTTGATGCGCACTCGGATACCCTCAATGCCAGTCAAATTGATGCGATGGCGGCAGAGTTGAATGTCAAGCGTGAAGATGTGATTGAGATGGAGTCTCGTTTGTCAGGGGGTGATGTGACGATTGACTCCAGCTCATCAGATGATGATGAAGATGTTTTTGGACCCATTGCCTATTTGTTTAATGCGGCACATGAACCCACCGCTATATTGGAAGCCAGACACCATGAAAAGCTGTCAAGAGAAGGTCTGAGCCAAGCCTTGGACACGCTTGATGCCCGAAGCCGCCACATTGTGGAGGAGCGTTGGCTCAATGTCAATGACAACAATTCAGGCGGTATGACACTGCACGATCTCGCAGCGGTTTATGGTGTCAGCATGGAACGCATTCGCCAAATTGAAGTCGCTGCGTTGAAAAAAATGAAAAAACTGTTGGTGCAATTTGCCTGAAATAATAATACCCAATTTGCCTTGTAACGCACGTCCAGTATGCGTAGTTAGCTATTGAAATAGTAGTAAATGATGTCGCTGTTCCAGAGTTTGACGGTGTGGACAGGAAAAGGCTGGGCGAATAAATGAAGGTAGCGCTGTTAGGAGTGAGGGGTTTGGATGCACTTTAGGCGTGCTGTCAAACTCGCACCCATTGGGATTAAACTACTTTGAACATTTGTTTATCGGGGGAACACATCATGAAGGGCATGTTCGATTTTCTGGAAAAAGCGGGGCTGGTTAGAAGGGATTCCCCGCAAGCAGATCCGCTAGATGTTGGTGCTGCTGCACCTGTATCTGCACCTGTATCTGAGCCTGTTTTAACAACGCCAGGTGCAGACAGCAACTTGGTGAGCACTGTGACGAACACACAGTCATTCAGCGCGTCACTCCTTAATTTTGATGACATCTACGCCAAGGCGGGCATTGCACCCGCCCAATACCCTGCCGAGCGTCTGTTACGTTTGATGGAGGGTTTGAGTGCCATGGACGAGCCAACGCGACTGATGGCCATTCGGGCGATGGATGCGGCTGATGAATCCTGGACCATGTCAGACCCCTTGAATGATGCGTCAGCCAAGGTAGCTGCCCTTACCACCTACAGCGACAACATAAGGCAGCAGTTGCAGCAGCGTGAGCTTGAAACCCAAAGCCTGTTGAACGATGTGTTGGCACGACAAGAGCAGGTGGTGGGTGACATTCGCCGTCAAATCAGTGAGCTTGAAGCCTTGGTGGCACGTGAATTGTCACGCTCTGCACAAGAAACAGCCACACTTCAGGCAGGTCTGACGGCTGCGCGCAACCAGACAGCAGAGGACTTGAACAATATCACCCAAGTCAGCCAGCGCTTGCAAGGCTTGTTGCTTCAATTGGGCACTTCCAATCTACCTCTACCTTTACAGGAATAATTTATGGCCAGTTTGACACCCCTTTCCAAAGGATTGATAGGCCTGGCCGTTGTAGGCGGCATGGCCTCTGCCGTATGGCATTTGGGCTTGAAAGATCGGCTCAATGGCAATGGGGCACAGCAGCCTGCCAGTGCGAGCGTTTCCGTGCGCCAGGCATTGCCGACAATGCCGACAACACCCACGACAGTCATGCCCGCAACGACTCCTGCTGTCGTACCTGTACCAACGGCATCCCCTACCCTTAACACTGCACAAAATGCGCCTCCCCCTTCTGAAATGTCTCCTTCAGAACATGCCCAAACCGGTCGCAAACTGCTAGACAATGGCGATTTTGCGCAGGCACGCACACATCTTGAATTGGCGGTGCAAGGGGGTGATGCTGCATCGGCTTGTTTGTTGGGCGAGATGACGCTCAAAGGCCAAGGTGGTCTGCCCGCCAGTCAAGAGCAAGCGGCCAAACTGTTTCAAGTGGCACAAGCCGGCAATGTCATTTGTTTTACCGCGGGTCAATAATGGCATTGACAACGCAACGTTTTTTGTTCAGGATCACGCTATGAAAATTCGTACTTTTAATCTGCTGGTCGCCCTGATGTGCAGCCATTGGATGGTTGGCACTGCACACGCGCAGGGTTTTGTGTTTGGTACTGCCGAGCCTTCGCCATCTGCCAAACCCGCAGCGGTCTTGCCTGCTGATGCGCGCCCAGCCAAGGTTGAAACTGCCCAGCGTCTGCTGATTCGCATGGGGTTGTTGCATGAGTCGCCCACCGGCACACTGACACCGGCCACGCAAGAGGCCATTCGACTTTTTGCCAAGCAAAACGGTGTCACCTCAACGGGCGTGGTCACTGAGGCCTTGTTAAATTCCATTCGCCGTGTGATATGGCAAACCAAAAACTGGTCAAGCGGCAACTACAAGGGACGAGAAAAACTGGTGGATGCAGCAGGCCTGCGCGAAGCCCAGATTTTGTTGGGCAAGTTGGGCTTTGATGCTGGCCCACTCGACGGCACGTTTGGCCCACAAACCCAGGTGGCCACTGAAGCGTTTCAGGAATCGCAAAACGTCACGGTCGATGGTCTGATTACTGCCACAGTGCTGATGAATTTGCGCCGTGCGGTCAATGGTGTAGGCATTCATGCCAAGGGCACGGTGCGCGTGTTGAATTGGCCGGACTATATTGAGCCATCCGTGCTGCAAGACTTTGAAAAAGAGGCTGGCATTCGGGTCATTTATGACATTTTTTCAAGCAACGATGACCTTCAGTCCAAGTTGAGTGCAGGCGGCACGCCTTATGACGTGGTGTTTCCAACCGCCAACGCCGTGCCTGCCATGGCCGCCAAAGGTTTGCTGGGCAAAATTGACAAGGTGAGCCTGAAAAACATCGGCAACCTGGACCCCCGTGTAGATGCCACGCTGCGTTCGTGGGACAAAGAGGGCGCTTACAGTTTGCCTTATATGTGGTTTACCGTCGGCATTGCCTGGAACCCCAAGCTCACAGCCCGGGCTTATCCCCATCACGAAATGGATTCACTCACCAATGTGTTTGACCTTGATACAGCACGGCGCTTTCAGTCCTGCGGTGTGGGTGTGGTGGACTCCGCCACCGATGTCGTTCCTTTGGCTGCCATGGCTGGCGGCGTGGCCAAATGGAATGGCAAAAATTCGATCAATGCAGCCGCTCGTGTGCTTGAACGTTTGACAGGCATTGTCAAAGTCATTCCCACGGATCAGTTTATTGACAAGCTCGCCAACGGAAAAATCTGCGTAGCCATTGGTTTTTCAGGGGATGCCGTGCAGGCCCAAACCAAATCACGTGGGCAGGTGCAATACCGAGTTCCTTCCGATGGCGGACTTTTGGCCATTGACGCGATGGCTGTCCCCGCTAATGCCAAAAACAAGCGTGAAGCGCATTTGTTGATGGACTATCTTTTGCGCCCTGATGTGATTGCCAAAATTTCCAACACCGTAGGTTATGCCAACGCCAATCTGAAAGCAGGTGCATTCATGAACGAAAGTGTCAAATCCAATCCTGCCGTGGTGCCGACACCGGCTTCCCTGAGCCGGTCTTCGCCCATTCCCATTCTCTCGGCAGAAGATCAGCAGGATATTGCACGCATTTGGGACAGGTTTTCCAAATAAGTTCAACGTGCCAAGTCACTTTGACGTGAAAAAACCCGTGAGCGAGAACAGAATGCCTTCGCTTACGGGGGTGTTTGTCATGCTATGGAAGGTACTGTGAACCCAAAACCCTCCTACTTGGGTGCTTTTTTTCTGCACCCTTATAACCAATCGGCATTGCTCGCCAGTGGGGTCGCTGCTATTTTTGCGTCGATACCATGGGGCTGGTCAGGTGTGGCATTGGTCGGTGTGTTGGCTTTGGGCATGGAAATTTTGGCTGCGCTTGCTGTTCCTGAATTGCCACCGTTTCGTGCCTGGGTGGATCGTGACTTGCGCCACCGTGGGCGTGTACAGCGCCAGCGCCAATTGATTGCCGAATTGACCGAATATGGTGACAGCCGTTCATTGAATACCTACCAGCAGATGTGGTCAAGAGTTCAGGCCTTGTACCAAACGGCACAAGACCGTCGCACCACATTGACCCGCGAGGACGTTGAAAAACTCGAAGACCTGACCGTGGATTATCTGGGGCTGTGTGCAGTGAACCTTTCGCTCAGGCAGCGTAAAGATACATCCAATGAAGACCTGGCCGCCCAGCGCATTGCATCTCTCAAATCGTTGTTGGACAATAAGAATTTGCCAGAAGATGAAGCTCGCCCCTTGCGTGCTGCTCTGGCAGAATATAACGAGGTCATGCAGCGTTCACGCCGCATGGCCGTTCGCCGCAGCACACTTGAGGCCACATTGGTGTCCATGCCTGACAAAATGGAAGAAATTTACCAACTGGTCATTACCTCGCCGTATTCGACCGAGATGGGCAGTATGCTGGAAGAGTCGCTTTCTCGCTTGCGCATTGCCGAAGAAGTTGCTGCCGAATTTGACAGTGTGGACAACCGTCTTGTCACAGAGACAGCAATGCCTCCACAGATGAACCGACAGGCACAGCCACAGCCACGTGCCGTTAAAACATGATTTAATTTTTTTCAACCCAGGAGAACACCATGGCCAATAACGCAATCTTCTCTCGACTGTCCAACCTTTGGACAGGTTTCATATCGCTTTGGGTGTCCGACATCGAAAAAGAGCATCCCGACATTGCATACCAAAACGCCATTGCGTCGATGATCGAAAAATACACTCGGCTCAAAGCGGCTACAGGGTCCATCATTGCCCGTCGTCAAGACATCACGTCTCGGCTTGATTCGCAGGAACGTGAGTTTTCCAGTGTCAGTGCAGACCTTGAAACTGCACTGGCTACCAATCAGGACGACTTGGCTGTGGTGCTCATTCAAAAGAAAAACACATTAGAGGCAACGATTACCGAACTGCGCGCTGATGCCACGCAAGCCACGGCTGATGCAGACGGGGCAAAAGATTCACTGATGCAGGTCAAGTCTGAAATTGACAAACTCAAAGCTGAAAAAGATCGCATGTTGGCCCAAATGCACAGTGCGCAGGCGCGGCTTCAAATTCAAGGGCAACTCGATGGCCTGTCGGTGGATGCCGAAGTTCAGGCGCTCGGATCTGTTCGTGAACACATCAAAAGTCAGGTGGCCCAAGCCAGTTTGGGGACAGAACTGCAAAATTCTGACCTGGATGTGCGCCTGAACAAACTGCGCCAAAGCAGCGGCAGCGTGACAGCAAAAGCACAGTTGGATGCCATGAAACAGGCACGCGCAGCTTCCCAAGCTGCCCCTGTCAAAACCCTTTGAAGTGCGACATCCATGACCATCCCACCTGTTGAATTGCCAAAGTGGGCAGACACCCTGCGGCAAAAATACCTGGCCGCCGAGGCCTCGACCTTTGTGCTTTACCGCAACGTGTTTGACAACTTTTTGGTGGGTGACACGCTTCACAACCTACAGTCTTTTTTGGTGGAAGAATTGTTCAAAAACACCAAAAAGCAGGTGCTTGAGATCAGTCTGGAGCGTGGCATTCGTCACTTGAGCGGCAAACCCGCCAGTACATCAGTGACGTTGGCGGCTGAGGGTTCTGACACCACGCTGCTACAGTCTCTGCATGCGCTGGAAGCACGAATGCGCAGCGAGCAAAGCACTGCGGTGATCGTGCCCTATGCCGATGCCTTGTTGCCTGCCGGCGATACCAGTTTTGCCTCGCCCCAGGATCGTCAAACCTACCTTGTTTTTCACCGGTGGTCTTTGGACAAATCTCTGACCAGTGGCGACAACATCACTATTTTGATCACAGAGTCGCTTAACGCCATCAACCCAGGGTTACTGTCCAACCCCAAAGTGGCTGCCATTGAAGTGCCCATGCCGGACACGCCTTCCCGTAAACGGGTGATTGCGTTTTTTGCCCCCAAATTGACCGAGCAGCAGCTCACCTTGTTTTCAGAGCGCACAGGCGGCTTGCGCACGGTGCAGTTGGCCAGCATTTTGGCCCCTTCACAAGGGCATGGTTTGAGCGAAACCGAACGGCGCGTGCTCATCTTGCAATTGCTGCAAGGTACGCCCAATGCAGAGCAGCGTGCCAACACTTTGGCCACCATCACGGCAGGCATGACCCCGTCTGAAATCACCAAACTGATTGAACCCGGCAAGGCCCCACCGGTGGCAGACCCCAATGAAGAAGTGCTCAAAGTCATTCATACCCGCAAGCGCGAAATGATTGAAAAAGAGTGTGCAGGGTTGATTGAGTTCATTGAACCTCGGCATGGTCTGGCTTCGGTCGGCGGGCACGACAATATCAAGCATGAGCTACTGGCCATTGCCAAAAACCTGAAAGAAGGCAACACCACACTCACCCCGATGGGTTTGCTGGCTGTGGGGCCAATGGGTTCTGGCAAAACTTTTGTGATCAAGGCTTTTTTGAAAGAAGCAGGGTTATCCGCCGTGGCATTGAAAAATTTTCGATCCAAATGGGTGGGATCGACCGAGGCCAACTTGGAGCGAGTGCTCGCCACCGTCAAAGCCATGGGGCCGATTGCTGTCATCATTGATGAGGGCGATCGCAGTTTTGGTTCAGGTGGCGAAGGCGATGACGGCACAAGCTCGCGCATCATTGCCCGTCTCAAAGAGTTCATGGCCGACACCGACAACAGGGGGCAGGTTCTGTTTGTGATGATGACCAACCGCCCCGACAAGCTCGACAGCGACATCAAACGTCCGGGCCGCCTTGATCGCAAAATCCCTTTCTTTTACTGCGACTCAGCGCCTGAGCGTGCCCAGGTGCTGCAAGCGGTGCTGTCTCGCTATGGTGAAACCTGCGTGGCATCCGGTGAAGAATTGCTCACGCTATGCGAAACCTTGGCGGGCTATTCCAACGCCGACCTGGAAGCCTTAGCGCTGCTGGCCGTTGAATTGGCACATGGCGATCTCATCAATGCACAGGTTTTACAAACTGCAGCACAAGACTTTATGCCACCGCAAGAGCGCGACATGATTGAGTTTATGGAACTGCTTGCCGTGTCTGAGACATCGCGCCGATCCATGCTGCCCAAACGCTACCAGGACATGGCCTTGGCTGATATTCAAAGCAATTTGCAAAGCGCACGTCGGCGTGCCTTGGCGTACTTTCACAACTTCCCACTTTAAACAGGAGACAAACCATGAACCTCATGCAAGACCAAAATTTAAGCAGCACGCAAGTGATTCAACTCACCAAAGCCATGCTGTCCGTGGCCTCAATCGATGGCATTGCCCCCGCAGAAGCTGCGTTGATTGGCCAGTTTTATGAAAGTGCCCGCAGCGCTGACATGCCCGCCACTGCGGCATTGATGGCAACAACTGACACCCGCCAGTTTGATGCCTTTGAATGGGCCGGCTGCTCTGAAGCACTGGCAGATACCGTGGTGCTGATGTGTCTGATGACGGCTTATGCAGACGGTTCTTTAAGCGCGGCTGAGTTAGCCTACGTCCGTTCCATTGCCACCCAACTGAACATGGACACAGCATATTTTGATGCGCTGTTGGAGCAAGTGCGCAATGAACTGATTGGTGCGTTATCGCATTTGCCAGATGCAGGGTCTGTGGCGGCGGTAGTGAAAGAACTGGGCGCTGCACAGCCTGTCAGTGGGTGCGTTTCAAACTGATGAGGAATTTTCTGTAGCTTGTAGAAGCGGCTTCCAGCCGCTTATTTAAATGCGGCTGGAACCCGCTTCTACAGCGTGCAAGATGCCCGCGCTCCCAGATGTGAGTTTTTTTGTATAACAAATTAGCCTCTAGCCCCCGTCCTGCTTGCGTAGTT
>CAIXMC010000026.1 GCA_903920405.1 uncultured beta proteobacterium | reverse complement strand
TCTTTGAATGGCTAATCAGTCAAATGGGTGATCTTCCCCTGCCAAGAAAACCACGTGAGTTAATCAAACGTAACCCATTGATATTGCAATTCGTCCCGCCTTAAGTGGGAAGCCGAAAGTTTCAGCATCAGGTGTATTGGCCTTGAGTTTTTCAATCTTGCGAATTTTTACGATGTCAATTCCGTTGGCCTTTTGAGCTTTAGCCGCTTCTCGGGCTATGCGTGCACCTGCCAATGACACCTTTGGATAGCTCCCAAGTGCCAGCCTGCCTTCTTTCTTGTTGGCGTATGTTTTCCAAAACCATCGTTTAGAACCGGCCGGGCTTACTTCAAGATACAAACCAACGGCATCAGCAAAACGTGCGCGCTTTTTGTCTGGTGTGCATTTGGCTGCTCTGCATTGTGCATCGGTAAGCATGGGGTCTCTCCATAGGTAAAAACAGGCATTTCGGGGAACAAACTGCAAAAAACAGAAAATTACCCCGTTCATTCCCCGATTTATTCCCCGATTTTAGTCTGTCAGTCCTTATCGTTTGTTGTACCTTGTTGTAATGAAACTTTATGATTTACCAATGAAAAAGGCCTCCAAAAATTGCTCTTTGGAGGCCTTTGTATTGTCTTGTGGTCGGGGCGAAAGGATTCGAACCTTCGACCCTCTGGTCCCAAACCAGATGCGCTACCAAGCTGCGCTACACCCCGATGGCTGTAGAGTATAGCGAATGGTCAGGTGGGTTTTTTTTGATTTTGTCACCGGGTGCGATTCAAAGTGATGTGGATGTGGCAATATTCCTCTGTCAAGCTGCGCGAACTTGAGCGAGTTTTTTGGTATAACAAATCTGCCTCTAGCGCCCGTCCTGCTTGCGTAGGTAGCTATCTTTTTGCTAGTAAAATAGACGAATAAATTCACCTGACTCTTCTCATTGTATGCATCCATGTTGGCTGCTCCACATCACTTTGTATCGCACCCTTGGCTGAGATTCGTGGAGTGCTTACAGTTTTACAATGACCTGCATTATTGACACAGTATATGTATACAGACCTCCCCGGAATGGCAATGAAATGTGGTTTAAATTTGGACGGAATTTGGTGGAAAAACTGCAGTTCCGCGAAAAAAGCCGATTGAAATCAATATGTATATATTTTAAGGATTGGAAAATTGTCAAAAAATATCGAAGTACCAATAAAATCAATTGATTAGGTGATGTTTTTGAAAAAAGTCGGGGAGGTCTGGTATAGTCAATAACAGGTTCCGTATTTGGCTCATCGGATTTGGTCACACTACGCGGTTTGCGCCTGGCATTGCATCTTTAACTTTGATGGCTAAATGTGGAACTTATTGTTTAACCATATCCCTACTTGACTTATCCCCCATGGAAACTGTTGCTGTACTTGATTTTGAAACCACGGGTCTGTCGCCCCAGTATGGTGACCGTGCCACCGAAATTGCCATTGCGTTGGTGCAGGACGGTGTGATCGTCGATCGGTTTCAAAGTCTGATGAACAGTGGGTGCAGAATTCCGGCAGACATTACCCAACTCACGGGCATTACCAATGCCATGGTTGCCGCTGCACCACCTACTGCTACCGTCATGCGGGAAGCCGCCCGGTTTGTTGGCAAACTGCCCCTGGTGGCGCATAATGCTTCGTTTGACAAAAAATTCTGGATATCCGAACTAGAGCGCCTGTCCATAGTGCCCAGCAGTTCTTTTGCATGCACTATGCTGTTGTCGCGCAGGCTTTACCCTAACGCATCCAACCATCAACTCTCCACGCTGGTGCGACTGCTCGGGCTGCCCCCAGCCGTTCGGGCGCACCGTGCCATGGCAGATACTGAAATGGCCAGCCACCTGTGGTGTCGTATTCAAAAAGATGTGTCTGACACTTACGGTATTCAGGTCGTTACCCACACATTGCTGACGCGTGTTCAACGGACACCCCGCGTGAAAATGCCAGCCTTGTTGCAATCTTGCGCCCAAGCCACTTGAGACTTCCTCGGCGAAAGAAGTTCTGCAGTCGAAGGGTCGCCGCAAGCTATCCATTTCAACACCCACCACATCATGATCAGCAGCAATACAGCAGTGCCCTCTTTTCAGATGACCGTCAAACCCAGCGGTCGCACCTTTTCAGTTCAGCAAAACGAAACCATTTTGGCAGCAGGCATTCGCCAGGGTATTAACCTGCCTTATGGCTGCAAGGACGGTGCCTGTGGTGTTTGCAAATGCAAAAAAATATCGGGCAACGTCACACATCTTGAACACCAGAGCAACGCCTTGAGTTCTGACGAAGAAGCCCGTGGCATGGTATTGAGCTGCTGCGCCTTGGCCTACAGCGATGTGGTTCTGGAGTCACGCCAAGTCACGACAGAAGGCGCTTTCCCTGTCAAAAAAATACCTCTGCGGGTGACATCTCTGGAAAAAGTATCGGCAGATGTGATGGTGCTGAAACTTCAAATGCCCGCCCATGACACATTTTTATACCGCGCCGGTCAATACCTTGACGTTTTGCTGCCCAATGGAATTCGTCGCAGTTATTCGATGGCCCACGCATCTCACACACTGGCAGGGTTTCTTGAGCTGCACATACGCCATACCCCTGGCGGAAAATTCTCTGACCATGTTTTTCACACCATGAAAGAGAAGGATATTTTACGTATCGAAGGCCCTTACGGCAGTTTTTATCTGCGCGAAAACAGCACCAAGCCCATGATTTTTCTGGCATCAGGCACAGGTTTTGCCCCCGTTAAGGCGCTGATGGAGCATCTCCAGTTCGCCAACGTCACACGGCCTGTCAGCCTGTACTGGGGAGGGTGTCGTCCTGCGGATTTGTACCAGGATGCCTGGATCAAGGATCGGCTGTTGGAGATGCCTTCTTTACGCTATGTGCCTGTGGTCTCTGATGCCTTGCCAGAAGACGGCTGGACGGGACGCACGGGGTTTGTTCATCTTGCCGTGCTGGAAGATATTCCTGATTTGAGCAGTCATCAGGTTTATGCGTGCGGTGCGCCCGTGGTGGTCGATTCTGCGCGAACCGACTACCTCCGTGCAGGCTTGCCTGAAGAGGAGTTTTTCGCCGATTCGTTGTAACTTCTCAATAACCCGTGGCAAGTTTTTGATCCGAACAAAGTGAGCAATCTGAAAGTGGGAAATATCAACCGTTTTGAGGCGAATTTAGGTAACTTTAGACTTCCTGATCCGCGTGGAACGCCCAATGGCACTTTAT
>CAIXMC010000025.1 GCA_903920405.1 uncultured beta proteobacterium | reverse complement strand
GCTGCTGGATGTGACCCATGCCAAGGTTGAGACAAAAATTTTGCCCGCGCTCACCACAACAATGCTATGATTTTTTGCGATATTTTACATTAAGAAATCGGCCTCTAACGCACGCCCCACTTGCATAGTTTGCTATGATTTTTACAACTTAGACCAGCCATGGCAGTCACCACATCACTTTGAAACGCACCCTTTGGTTGATGTTTCAACAACAGTTTTTGAGTCTAGCTGTTATGCTTACGCCATGCACCACACTACTTTTATCCTTGGCAAAGATGCCCCCTTAGAGTCCACCATCAGCACGCTGCAAGGCAGGCTGCAACATTTGGGCTTTCACATTGAAGAGCGCAGTTGGCTCAATGCCGTGGAGGGCATTTGGTCAGCGCATATTTGCGACCGCGATTGCCCTTTGCTGTTTGCCAATGGCAAAGGTTCTACACGTTTAGCCTGTTTAGCCAGTGCCTTGGGCGAGTTTATTGAGCGTTTATCAACGCTTTATTTCTGGAAGTCCTATGATTTGTGTCCCCATGTGAAGGCAAGCGCTTTTGTGTATCACCCCCAGGAACGCTGGTTCAAGACAGGTGGTGACAATTGGCCGTCAGACTTGTTAACCCCTGAGCTGCAAACGTTTTACAACCCGAGCAACACCGTGGATGCACAGTGTCTGATTGACTTTAATGCCGGCAATGACACACGCGGCATCTGCGCGCTGCCTTATGTGCGAGAACGTGACGGCCAAACCGTTTATTTCCCAGTCAATTTGATCGATTGCCTGTACGGCAGCAACGGCTTGGCCTCTGGCAACACGCCGCTTGAAGCCAGAACGCAAGCCCTGTCCGAAATTTTTGAGCGTTCCATCAAGGCGCGCATCATTAGTCAGGGCATTTGCCTGCCCGACGTTCCCGAGGAAGTCATTGCCCGTTACCCCCGCATTGAACGCGGTATTGCGGCGCTGCGCGAAGCTGGTTTTGGCATTTTGGTCAAAGATGCATCTTTGGGTGGCCAATATCCCGTCATGAATGTGACCCTGCTCAACCCCCAAGACCAGGGCTGCTTTGCCTGTTTTGGCGCTCATCCGCGTTTTGAGATTGCACTGGAGCGTGCGCTGATTGAACTGATGCAGGGGCGGCCGCTTGATGCCATGACCGGCTTTTCGCCTCCCGCCTTTGATCTGGAAGAAACCGCCAGCACACCCAACCTTGAGAGTCATTTTGTAGATTCAAGTGGAGTGATTCACTGGAAATTTTTTGGCGATGCGCCTGATCATGCGTTTGTTGATTGGAACTTTAGTACCACAACGGCTGAAGACAACGCCTGGTGTGTGCAGCGCATACACCAAGACGGTCACGACATTTACATCGCTGATTTCACGCAATTGGAAGTCTATGCCTGCCGCGTTTTGGTGCCGGGTGTGTCTGAAATTTATCCCATCGACGACCTTGAGTTTGAAAACCACGCACTGACCATCAACGGCATCCGTGAATTGATTTTGAACTTGCCTGATTTGGACGATGAAGAGTGTGCTGAAGTGCTTGAAACCCTCAATGAATTCAACGTCGCAGACCATCGCCCTGTGGCAGAACTGATTGGATTGGCGGCAGATGCAGGGTCATTTTGGAGCGATTTGCGTGTGGGTGAACTCAAAACTTTGCTGGCGCTGGCTTTGGGGGATGAAGCTGCCACGCTTGAAGGGTGTGAATGGATTTTGAACTTTGATCACATAAATCCACAGCGTCGTCAGGTGTACGCCTGCATCCAAAATCTGATTCACTTAGCCGACATGGGAGACAGCGGCCCCTATCTTGATGCACTGTCGCTCTTGTATGGCGCAGGCCCCCTGGCACAGGCCCATGCACTCATCATGCAAGAAGACCGCTTCATGGGATTGAGTGCGCCCGGGGTTAATTTTGCAGGCTGCGACATGCAACTGAAGCTACTGCAAGCCTATGACAAGGTGCGTGCCGTGTATCTGCCTGGCACGCATGTCTGAATTTCATACAGATTGGCTGATTCCAAAATGGCCTGTACCAGCGGGCGTTCATGCTGTGTGTACCACGCGAGTGGGCGGCGTCTCAAAATCACCCTATGACAGTCTGAATGTGGCCGACCATGTGGGCGATGACCCCACGCACGTTGCGGCCAACCGTGCCATTTTTCAGCAGGCCATGGGTGCAAAGCCGGTCTTCTTGAAGCAGGTTCATGGCACGCATGTGCTCACGGTGACTGCCACCACACCCAACGCCTGCGAAGCCGATGCCTGCATGACAGAAGAGTCGGGCATTGCCTGTACCGTCATGGTGGCAGACTGTTTGCCCGTCTTGATGTGCAGCAGAAAAGGCGACTGGATGGCCGCCATCCACGCGGGTTGGATGGGCTTGGTAGGGCAGGGCGGTGTGGGTATTCTGGAAGAAACTTACAAGGCATTTTGTGCTCCAGGGCGCATGGATAAAGCGCAGGTAGCTACTGAAATAATAGCTTGGTTCGGCCCGTGCATCGGGCCGCAAGTGTTTGAAGTGGAAGATAACGTTCGCTTGGCGTTCATAACACAACATGAAGAAGCCAGTGAGATGTTTCGCCTACAACCCAACGGCAAGTGGCTTTGCAATCTG
>CAIXMC010000024.1 GCA_903920405.1 uncultured beta proteobacterium | reverse complement strand
TTGTGGATCACGCTACATTTCACAAATCTAAAGAAGTTCGCCAATATGTGCGTGCCAATAGAGAAAAATTAAGAGTATTCTTTTTACCAAAACGAGCACCAGCATACAATCCAGACGAACAAGTTTGGAACGAGGTAAAATACAATTATATCAGGAAGCAGCCTATTAGAAACAGTAGAGACTTAAAGATTAGACTAACAGAAGCACTTGATTCTTTAAGAGATAAAACACAACGTATAATTTCATTTTTTCAATTACCCCGTACTAAATATGCGGCTGGTGTCGATTAATCAATTGCGGCATCAATAGACTTTATTGGAAACCTTCCTTCGATTTCTAAAAAATCAACAAGTTAGCAAAATCTAAAAATAGGTTTTCAATAAAGTCTAATATCAATAAAATCTGGAATTCCGAAGACAGCATCTATAGACTTTCAGATAAATAACTTCCACTTTTTTAGAAAAAATGTCTTTAAGATCAGCATATTACTTTAGACAACTTGGAAACTATTTATCTGAAAGTCTATCTAACTGGCAAGCCTGTCGTTCGGAGCAATGGCATTTTGGGCATTGCCCAACTGCTGCAATGGCTATGGCGCTACACTGTAAATTCGGCAATGGGAAACCAACAACCAACGCCCACATCTGCCCATCATTGCTTTGACTGCCGATGTGTTTGAGGAAGATCGCCCAAACTATCCGTCGGTGGGAATGGACGACTTTCTCACCTTCTGTATTCAGCCTTGGGCAGATGGCTGTCCGTTGGTCAGACTGAATAGAGAGAAATATGCTTAAGCAAATCCGTGTTGATCAGTTGCGTCTGGGGATGCATCTCAAGGAATTTTGTGGTTCATGGATGGACCATCCTTTTTGGCGCACCGGTTTTGTCATCAATGACCCCCAGGAAATTTCCTTGATTGTGGCCAGCAACATTCAAGAGGTGTGGATTGATTGCAGCCAAGGTGCTGACGTTGCCCCGGGTGAGCCGGTCATGTGTGAAGAAGAATCGTTGCCAGTTGTCGCTGTGCCGGTGGCAGGTGTCCCCAAACGCGTCAAGCCACCTCAGGAAACTGCCCCCAGACCATCAGCGCAGGAAATTGAACGCGCTGCTCGCATTTGCCAGCAGTCCAGGTCGGCTGTGGCTTTTATGTTTGAAGAAGTCCGCATGGGCAAGGCTGTTGATGTGAATGGGGTACGCGAGGTAGTCGAAGACATTTCAGATTCCATGGCGCGCAACTCCACCGCCATCATCAGCTTGGCTCGGCTCAAAACAGCAGATGACTACACCTACATGCACTCGGTTGCGGTATGTGCCCTGATGGTGGCGCTGGCTGGGCAACTTGGGCTAGACGAATCCCAAGTACGATCCTGCGGTGTGGCCGGTTTGTTGCACGATCTGGGCAAGGTGGCCGTGCCCATGGAGGTGCTCAACAAGCCTGGCAAATTGACGGTAGCCGAATTTGACATCATAAAAACCCATCCCACAGAAGGGCACAAAATGCTCATGGCCAGCCACGGTGTCGATCCGGTCGCATTCGACGTGGTGCTGCACCACCACGAAAAAATGGATGGCAGCGGCTACCCCAAGCAACTCAAAGGGGAGCAGATTAGCCTGTATGCCAGGATGGGCGCGGTGTGTGATGTCTATGATGCCATCACATCCAATCGACCTTACAAGTCAGGTTGGGATCCGGCTGAGTCACTGCACCAAATGGCAAAGTGGGCTCATGGCCATTTCGACCCCAAGGTGTTTCAGGCTTTCATTAAAGGGATGGGGATTTACCCGGTGGGGTCATTGGTGCGACTGACATCCGGTCGCATTGGCGTGGTGACCGAGCAGTCAGCCAAATCATTGACTTTGCCTATCATCAAAGTTTTTTTCTCAACCAAAGCCAACATGCGCATTGCACCCGAGACGCTGGACCTGTCGCAGTCTGGCACGCAGGATCGCATTCAGAGCCGCGAAAACCCGGCACTTTGGAAGTTTCCTGATCTGCATCAGATGTGGTCAGGGTTGTCGTATATGTGTTAAGGATAGGGGCAACCCATTGACACGGGTCTAATTTCTGGAACAAATGACCCTGTAACGCACGTCCAGTATGTATTAGTAGCTATCAAAATAGTAGTAAATATCTTACCAGCATGAACAACTGTGAGTTCTACGTTTTGAATTGCTGATGACCCCCGCTTCGGATTAAACTATTGGTACGCTGATACTGCCCGTCGGCTCAATCATCACGCATCTACATTACCCCACTGGAGAATCCACCATGTCTGAACAAGAAATTGACCTGAAAGCTGAACTTGAACGCCTCCGTAGTGAAAATGCGGCGCTTAAAAAAGGTTCTTCTGTAGGCTTGACAATGAAAGTCAGCGACAAGGGCGCTCTTTCTGTTTATGGCATGGGGCGCTTTCCGGTAACGCTTTACAAGGAACAGTGGCTGAAACTCCTGGATATGTCAGATTCAATTCATGCATTCATTGTGGCGAATGACTCAAAATTGAAAGTGAAAGATTGAGCAATGCTGATGCCAAAACTTCCATATGCAAGTGACAATGAAGTCATTGCCATGCTCGAACGTTACCAATGTCCCACACCGTTTCATCAGGTGCGAACCCTGTTTATGGGCTGTATTGCCTCTCCTGTTGAAAGTGATTGGCAGGGGGAGATATTCGAACACGTGTGGGAGGGAACACCGCCGGAATTTGAATTTTCGGAGGACGAGGATGAATTTACTGAAATGATACTGATTGGCTTTTGGAATCGACTGGCTGACCACCAAGACGAGAACAATCCATTTCACTTGGTACGTTTGAATGTTCAACCCACAAGAGAGAGCATTCAACACTTGACACAGGTTCGTTTGCAGGAACTTGATGGATTTTTCAAAGGTTTGTTTGGCTATGAAAGAGCATTGAACTTGCCCGAAAGTGCCGGTGACGCGCTAGACACTTTGATGGAGATCGAATCCATTCTGGTTGCCATGTTGCCGCTGCTGAAAGATCTCGGCAAACCTGCAGGCCCCGCAAGCATGAAAGAGTTGGTGTCAAAATGTGAACAACTGACCATGATTGCTGACGTGAGAATTAATCAGGTGATATTGGCCTGTCAGGAAGCACGGCATCACTCAAAATCATCGTCTGAGCCGCGTACCTTGCACTAGCCCAAAGCGACAAGCATCGCAGTCCATTTGTGCCAGAGCTTGACTGGATTTGTCGCCTTTTACCGTAACCGTTTAGACCCCCGCCTGGTTCATCCATGTCCCGTAGGGCGGACTGAAGTCCGATCTACAAGACGGGGTGTAAACGGTTACTTTTTACCAGCTACGGACCCAATATATTGCTGTCCATGTTATTCAAAATCATGCTTTTGCAGGTGATAACCCTCATCCATCCCACGAGGTATGCAATGAAACCATGTTCTTTTTTACTGCAGGCATTGTTGCTACTCACATCAATGACCTGCGTATATGCCCAGGAATTGACCGCTACCCTGCGCAAAATAGCCGACAGCAAAACCATTGCCTTGGGCTATCACGAGTCATCGCCACCGTTTACTTATGCCTCGGCGGAGGGTCAGCCGATGGGCTACTCTTATGACTTTGCACTGAAAATAGCCAAAGCCATCCAACGCGAACTCAAACTGCCAGCGTTACACATCAAGCCGGTGCCTTTCACCACACAGAACCGTTTCCCCATGGTTCAAAACGGTACGATAGACATCACTTGCGGAGCAACCACCCACACGACAGAGCGACAACAACTGGTGGCATTTTCCAACACCATCTTTGTTTCAGGTACGAAGTTGATGACGCGCAAAGACTCTGGCATCAAAGACTTTTCTGACCTGACGGGTAAAAATGTGGTGACTTTTGCAGCCTCTACATCCGAGAAAATCCTGCGCAAAATGAACGCCGAACGCAACATGCGCATCAACCTTGTGACTACTTTTGACCGCAGCGGCAGCGGTTCACCGTTCTTGATTCTGCAAGCCGGTCATGCCGATGCTTACATGATGGACGATGTGCTGCTTTACTCTGCCATTCACCAAACCTGGCACCCTGACGATTGGACAGTGACTGGCACACCTGCGTCATTTGAAGCGTATGGGTGCTTTATGCAGAAAGACGATGCAGCCTTTAAAAAGGTGGTCGATCAGGAAATTGCCAGGATGATGAAGTCCGGCGAAGCCAAAGCCATTTATCAAAAATGGCTAATGTCGCCCATTCCTCCCAAAGGCATTGTTTATGCTTTTCCGATGAGCAAAGCCATGGTTGATCTGTTCCAAAAACCCAATGACAAACCGTTTGATTGATGTACATCTTTTTGTGGCATTACATTAGTCACCATGAAAAGCAGGCTTTTCAAAAAATATGCGCTGATTTTCAGTACTCTGGTGGGGTGTGCGCTATTGGTCAGCGGTCTGATTGACATTGTCTTTTCGTACCAGGAGAGTAAACGGGCGCTGATGCTGCTGCAAGAGGAAAAAGCTCAGGCCGCAGCGCAGCGCATCAGTCAATACATGATTGATCTGGAGCGAGAGATTGCAACATCTTCCGAACCCCCAGAAGGGGTCACTGCACTGAAACAACGCATGGCCGAGGTTCAACTCCTTCATCGTCATGCTGCGCTCAAGGAAATCAACTTGCTCGATGATCGGGGTCAAGAAGTGTTGCGCTTATTGCGCCGTGGTGTCGATATCATGTCAAGCGGACGTGATTTTTCAACCGCCAAGTGGTTTAGGCAAGTGCAGTCTGGGCGGCCTTTTCACAGCCCTATTTATTTGCGTGAGGGCGCACTTTACATGACGATTGCCATGGCCGTAGGCCCGCCAGAGGCTGGTATCACGGTGGCCGAGATGGACTTGGAATTTTTGCTCGGTGGCATCTCACGCATCAAAGTGGGGAAATCAGGTATTGCTTATGTGGTGGATGCACAAGGGTATTTGATTGCACATCCCGACATGGGTCTGGTACTCCAACACCCCAGCATGGCACAACGTCCGCAGGTTCAGGCTGCCCTTCATGGCACTCACTTAAAGACTGTCTCCAATTTTGATGGCAAGCCTGTCTTGACTGCCTTTGGGGTGATTCCCTATCTGAACTGGTTTGTGTTTGTGGAACAACCACTCTCTGAAGCCTACCAACCGCTGTATGCTCAGGCTGTGCGCAGTGCTCTGCTGGTCTTGGTGGGTGTGGTGTTATCAGTTTTGGTCTGCGTGGCACTTGTGCGCACAATGATGAAACCCATCCATGCGCTGTCTGACGGTGCCCGACTGATTGGCGGAGGTGTGTTTGACTCCCCCATCGTGGTGGAAACGGGGGACGAACTTGAAGAGTTGGCCTATGAATTCAATAACATGGCCGAAAAACTTCGCGAATCTTATGCTTCGCTTGAGCACAAGGTGAACTTGCGAACCAAAGAGTTGCTGCAAAGCGAACAATCCCTCAGGCAAGCGCAGCACATTGCCGGTGTTGGAAGTTATGTATTTGACGTGATACACGGTGTCTGGAGCAGTTCCGAAGTCCTCAATAAATTGTTGGGCATTGACGAAACTTTTGCGTGTGGCCACGCCAAATGGATGGCGCTGGTCCATCCTCAAGAACGTCAATCCTTGACTAAGCACTTCATCAACGATATTTTGAGAAAGGGGCAGGCTTTTGACAAGGTCTTTCGCATCATCCGCCACAGCGATCAAGCTGAGCGTTGGGTTCATGGTTTGGGGCAGGTGGTATGCGATAGCTTGGGCAAGGTGATCGAGGTTCATGGCACGCTCCAGGATATTACCGAACGCAAACAGATGGAAGATCAGGTGCGTCAAATGGCGTTTTACGATTCCCTGACCGAACTGCCTAACCGTCGTCTGCTCACGGATCGCTTGCGTCAGTGTCTGATGGCCAGTGATCGCAATGGGTATTTTGGCGCGTTGATGTTTTTGGACATGGACAACTTCAAACCTCTCAACGACAACCACGGTCATGCCGTGGGTGATTTGCTCTTGATAGAGGTGGCCCTGCGTTTGCTGGATTGTGTTCGCAAGATGGACACCGTGGCACGTCTGGGTGGCGATGAGTTTGTGGTGATGCTCGGTGAATTGGATGTGGTTCGAGAGACCTCTGTCTCTCAAGCGCTGGGGGTTGCCGAAAAAATCAGAGATGCTTTGTCGCAACCTTATCGCCTGGTCATTTCACAAAATTCCCAAGACATCGTTGTGCATCATTGCACCGCAAGCATTGGTTTAACAGTATTTGTACGCAGTGATGCCAGCATTGAAGACATTTTGAAGCAGGCGGACATGGCGATGTATCAAGCCAAAGATGCAGGGCGAAACACGATACGGCTTTATGAATAATACAACTCTGACTTTCACAGAACGCCAAAAATCCTGGCTCACGCTGGCCGCTTTGTGGCTCTTGCTGATGGCGTTGGCGGGTCTGCGCCCTTTGTCGGTGCCCGATGAAGGCCGCTACGGCGAAATAGGCCGCTGGATGCTCATCAGTGGGGACTGGCTCACACCGCGTCTTGACGGGCTTCCGTTTTTTCACAAGCCGCCTTTGTTGTATTGGCTCGAAGCCATCAGCCTGACAACGTTTGGCGTGAATGAGCTGGCTTTGCGACTGGTGCCTGCGCTTCATGCAGGGCTGATGCTGATAGCGCTGTATCTTGGCGTGCGTACCGTCAGCACAGAAGTTATGGCAAGGCGCGCCGCCATTATGCTGGGCACGAGTTTGAGCTTTTTGGTGGGCGGCCAGTACGTCAATCACGACATGCTGGTAGCCACCTGGATTAGCATTGCCATTGGATGTTTTGCTTTTTCCCTGATGATGCCAGTACCTCACGCCGGGCTGGCGCGGCTGGGTTTTTTGGCTTGTGCTTTGGGTTGTTTAAGCAAGGGCTTGATTGGCATTGCACTACCGGGCATGGTGATTTTGGTCTGGCTCACCTGGAACGGGCCATTTAAAAAAATCCTGTCATTGCCTTGGCTGAGTGGGCTGGCGCTTTTTTTTGCGGTGGCCCTGCCCTGGTTTGTGATGGCGCAGCGCACGTATCCTGCCTTTTTTAATTACATGTTCGTGGGGCAACAGTTCAGCCGTTATACCGCTGCCAGTTACAACAACCTGCAACCGTGGTGGTTTTACCTGATGGTGCTCATCCTGTTGCTGTTTCCCTGGGTTTTTTTTGCGTTTGCACAGATACGCAACAGATGTGAAATGACATTGAACAGGGCCTGGTGGCGATTGTGCTGGGTCTGGATTCTGGTGATTTTGGTCTTTTTTTCCATTCCTCACTCCAAGCTGGTCGGTTACATCTTGCCGGTCATGCCACCCCTTGCTTTTCTGGCCGCCCTGGGCTGGCAGCACAGCATGGCTCATCGCCCATGGGCAGGTCGTTGGTTGGCTGGTATTTGCCTTGTCAATATCACGATGGCGCTGGTGATTGTCCTGAAGGTGGGCGGTGTCACCCAGTCCAGCCGCACAGAGGATATTGCAGCCGTTTTAGCCTGCGCAGCAGCGCCCACTGACACCATTTATGTGACAGGTGCTTACCCTTATGACTTGCCTTTTTACGCGCAATTCTCCAAACCCATGGTGATTCTGGACAACTGGCCGTGGTTGCGACAGCAAGCGGGCGACGGCTGGCAGCGTGAGTTGTTTGAAGGTGCCAACTTTGATGCCGTGGCTGCACAGGTGTTGCAGCCTTTGGACATCTTGGCACAGGTGGCGCAAACGCCGGGTCACTGGTTGGTCGCACGCAACAAGACGACACCGCCGGGCTGGGCGCTTTACCACCAAGGGGCGGGTTGGTCTATCTATCGCGCGGGTTTACCGGCGAAAAGCCCAGAACCTGCCCAACACAAAGGTTTGCGCGGCTGCACCCATCAGGGCAACAGCTAGGGCCACGAGTGATGGCACTTGCAAGCCGCGCAGCAGCACTATAAACACGGCTTCGTTGGTGGCAAAACCGGCTAAGGCAGTCAGACCAAAGCGCCGAAAACTGGTCGAGATGCTGGTGCTGGTATCCTTGAAACTCAAGTACCTGTGCCCGGTAAAGCTGATAAAAAAAGCCACACAAAAACTCATGGCATTGGCGATTTCTGGGGGGATGGCGTGAACTGCAACAGTGGAAGAAGGTGTCTGATGGAGAAGCGCCAACGCTGCGGGTAAGGACATGTCTTGCTCAATCAGGGCATAAACGCCTAGATGTGTCAAGGCAGCCACTCCGCCAACGACCAAAAACCAGAGTGTTGCTGTGTTCATGCGGAACTTAATCGTGGCGCAATCCAGCACCCATCTGCTGACTGATCAAATAATTGGGACGTCGCTTGACCTCTTCGTAAATGCGTCCCACATATTCCGACAAAACGCCAATCGAGAGCAATTGAATACCGCTGAAAAACATCATGCCCACCACAATCGTGGCGTAGCCTGGCACAGCAATACCTAAAATGAAAAACTCGCCCACCACCCAAAGACCGTAACCCAAGGCCACCAGCGAGAGCACAAGTCCCATGAAAGTCAAAGCGCGCAAGGGGGCAATGGAAAAGGCCAACATCCCCGTCAATGCCAAAGAAAAAGCGCCCCACAATCCAAAATTGCTCTTGCCCATGGCGCGTGGCAGTGGCTCATAGTCGATGGCAGCGCTTTTGAAACCCACCCAGGCGTAGAGGCCTTTCATGAAACGGTTGCGTTCGGGCAAACGCTTGATCGCATCGATCACCTTGCGATCCATCAGCCGGTAATCCCCCGCATTGACAGGAATTTTGACCCGATTGCCCAGGTTCACCAGTTTGTAAAACAAAGCCGTCAATTGAATTTGCAACTCCGATTGGTCATGCCTGGTTTGCCGCACTGCATACACCACCTCTGCCCCGTCTTGCCAGCAGGACAACATCAAAGGCAACAAAGAAGGCGGGTGCTGACCGTCACCATCCATCAGCACCACCACATCGCCCAAAGCAGCATCAATGCCGGCCATCAAAGCGAACTCTTTGCCAAAGTTGCGTGAGAGTTGGAGGCAAAGCACTTGGGTGTGGACAGCACACAAGCCCTGCATAACGGTGAGAGTGTCATCAGAACTGCCGTCATCGATCACAATGATTTCCACCTTTTGACTCAATGCAGTGAGGATGCACAGAATTTGGGGGATGAGCACTGCCAGGCTCGCGGCCTCATTAAAGGCGGGAATAACGCAGGAGATGGAAGGATGTGCAGGGGATGGTTGCAAAATAGTCATGCAAAAAAAAGCCCCGCATCACTTGAAGGCGGGGACTTTCTCAAAAAAATGATATCAGGCTTTGTTGCTCAGGCAGGTTTTCATGAACGCTTTACGATCAGCACCCTTGAGGGCTTTTTCACGCGCTTGCCCATTGCATGCTTTCATTTTGGCGCGTTGCGCCATGACTTTTTCAGAAGCAGGCTTGGTGGCCTTGGCACCAGAGGATGCGCTCTGTGACGCAGCCGAAGCCGCCAATGCTGCCTGTTCTGCCTGTGCGGCATGGGCGCTGCCCAAAACCAGTGACAACCCCAGTCCCACAATGATTAGACCTTTGTTCATCGTATATCCTTTAAAAAAATAAACAGTTTCAAAATAAAACCGGACGCAATGTTACCGCAGCATCTGGTCAGCCCGACAAAAGAAACAGGCCAACATTGACAAGCCTTTTTGGCCTGTAGCCCACGTCCAGTATGCGTTAGTAGCTATTGAAATAGAAGCAAAATATTGTCATGGGATGTTGGCTTTTTGAGCTACAGCTTGATTGGTGAGGTACTCGGTCGCAACGCCAAAAATGGTTCAAGGGTTATTTCACAAAAGTTGCAGAGCGGATAAGAATGGGGGTTTTGGGAACGTCAGTGGGAAAGGGTCCGCCCGCACCTGTGGGTGTCGCTTTAATTTTCTCAACCACATCCATGCCAGAGATCACTCGGCCAAATACGGTGTAACCAAACAACTGGTTTGCATTCATCAATTGGGCACGCGGCGTGTTTTCATAGACTTGGCCTTGGTATTCAAATCGGGGGACGGGGTCGCCTGGTGGAATCAGGACGGGGTCAAGAAAAGCATTGGTATTGACGTTAATGAAAAACTGTGCAGTGGCCGATTGGGGGTCACCTGTGCGCGCCATGGCCAAAGTGCCGACAATGTTGCGAAGCCCGCCTTTTTCAAGTGCCAGACGGCCTTCATGGACGACCGGTGTGCGGGTGGGTTTTTGAACATACCTGGCATCAAAACCGCCGCCCTGAACCATGAAATTGGAAATGACGCGGTGAAAAATAGTACCGTCATAGTGCTTTTCCTTGACGTACTGCAAGAAATTTTCTACAGTTTTGGGGGCTTTGTCGGGGTACAGTTCCACTACAAAATCGCCTGCCGTGGTGGCGAATTTGACTTGTGGTGAGGCTGCAGCCATCGCACTTGTTGCTATCAATAAAGAAGCTGCCATCGCAATGCTGATGCGCCCTGGAGCACAAAATGCCTTGATAAATTTCATCGTAAGTTCCATCCAAAATGAAGAAAAAGTCATGCGGGAATTAAAAAACTGGCGGCCCATGCCGCCAGAAAAAGTTTGCGAACAGGAAATGACTGCCCCTATTCTTAGCGACCGGTAGATTCGCGAGTGATAAGCCAGCGCGTGCCACTTTTGCGTAAATCCATGGTTTTGCGACTGGAAACAGTTGATGCGCCAGACTTGTAGGCCTGACGAAACTTAACTTGTGCCACATCGCCTTTGACTTTGACACGCAGGTGGGTGATCTTGACGTTAGCGGGCGATTTGCCCATGATGCGTTTGTAGCAATCATGTTCCCAAGCGCTGCGGGATTGCTTGCCACCGGGTATGAAATCCGGGCTGTAGGCTTTCAGGTAGGCGCTCATGTCTTTGGTCGACCAAGCCTGCGCCCAAGCTAAAACAGACTCTTCAACCGTTTGGGGTGCTTTCACAGCATCGGGCACAGACATCGCCTGGCTCGTTTTGACACTTGGGGTTATTGGGGTTAGGGCAGATGCCACTGCAACTGGAGGACGCGCCAAGACTGCTGGACTGGCAGGGCTGGATGCAGTGAAAACGGGCTGGGTCAAGATGACAGGGGACTTTCTGACAGAAGATGCAGAAGATGCAACAGAGGCAGGAACAAACACAGGTTTGGTCGCGACAGAGCTTGGCTGTGCTGTTGCTGTGGCCATCTGGTGCGCATTGCCTTGATTGGGTTTGAATACTTCACGGATCAGTGCCAGTTTTTGGGGGACGACTAGGTTGCTGCTGTCAAGCTGCAGGGCTTTGTTATAGGCTTGGCCGGCTAAACGCGCATAAATATCACCCAAATTTTCGTGTGCAGTAGCGTAACCTGGGTTGGTGCGAATGGCCACTTCAAGGGCTACCCGTGCTTTATCGTACTGACCTTGCCCTGCAAACAACACGGCAAGGTTGTTGTAAGGCTCAGGAAGTTCGGGATAGTCTTCGGTCAGCTTGGTAAAGGTGACAATGGCCTCAGCCTGTCTGCCCAAATTGCGCTGGGTCACACCTTTGAGAAAACGCATTTGGGGATCAGCAGGCTTGGTTGCCAGGTAACTATCGACCTTGACCAAGGCTTCTGCAAATTTGTTGGCACGAACCAATTGACTAGCATCTGAGTATTCATCCGCATGGCAGGGAAGAAAAGCAGTGGAAACGGCCATCAGCAGCCAGAGCTGGGATTTAATAAAAGCAGAACGAACATACATCATGGGCTAAGGTTGAGTAAGGATGTGGTCAGAAAACAGATTGCCGAGACCATCGAATCAGCGCTTTATACTGCAATCCATTGTAGCCCGGGGTGTGTTTTCAAGCCTGTTCAACACACCCGTTCGCACCCGTTGGCCTTTCGTACCAGGATTTGATTTTTCATGAGTTTGCGCATTTTTAACACGCTGTCGCGTGAGTTGGAAGTCTTTGTTCCCCAAAAACAAGGTCATGTGAGCTTGTACGTCTGTGGCATGACGGTGTATGACCTCTGCCATCTGGGTCACGCACGTGCCATGATGGCGTTTGATGTGGTGCAACGCTGGCTCAAAATCAGCGGTTATGCCGTGACTTATGTTCGCAACGTCACTGATATTGATGACAAAATCATTCGCCGTTCCCTTGAAAACGGTGAGTCCATCCGCGCATTGACCCATCGCATGGTGGCAGCCTTGCATGAGGATGCAGATGTCTTGGGTATTGAACGCCCCACCCACGAACCACGTGCTACAGATTTTGTGCCGTCCATGCTTCATCTCATCGAGCAGCTTAAAGAAAAAGGGCTGGCCTACCAAAGCACGAATGGCGATGTGAATTTTGCAGTGCGCAAGTTTGACGGTTACGGCAAACTCAGTGGCAAAACCCTGGACGAATTGCGTGCCGGTGAGCGGGTAGCCGTGGCAGATGGCAAAGACGATCCTTTGGATTTTGTGCTTTGGAAGTCCGCCAAGCCCACAGAACCTGCGGATGCCCAATGGGACAGCGCGTTTGGTGCTGGCCGACCGGGCTGGCATATTGAATGCTCTGCCATGTGTGCTGATGTGTTGGGGCAGACGGTTGACATTCACGGGGGAGGTTCTGACTTGCAGTTTCCGCACCACGACAACGAAATTGCCCAAAGTGAAGGTGCTCACGGTGTGCCGTTAGCCCGCATCTGGATGCACAACGGTTTTGTCACCCGTGACAACGAAAAGATGTCCAAAAGTTTGGGCAATTTCTTCACCATCCGCGATATTTTGAAGCGTTTTGATGCCCAAACTCTGCGATTTTTCATCGTAAGATCTCACTACCGAAGTGCCCTGAATTACAGCGATGCCCATCTGGAAGATGCCCGCCAATCGCTCAAACGCCTCTACACCGCGTTGAGTTCGGTACCTGCCGACAGCGTGACGATAGATTGGACCAATCCTTATGCCAAGCGTTTCAAGGCCGCCATGGACGAAGATTTTGGCACTCCCGAAGCTGTGGCCGTGTTGTTTGATCTGGCCTCCGAAGTGAACCGCAGCCACACACAACAGTTGGCCGGTTTGCTCAAGGCGCTGGGAGGCTGTCTGGGCTTGTTGCAGGGTGACCCCAAGGCCTTTTTACAGGCCGGTGCAAGTTTGGATGAAAGCGCCATCGCTCTCATGATGGCTCAACGTGCAGCAGCAAAATCGGGCAAAAATTTTGTGGAGGCTGACCGTATTCGTCAGGAATTGCGAGCGTTGGGTATTGTGCTCAAGGACTCAGCCCAGGGAACCACCTGGGAAGCTGTTTCGTGACCAATTTTTATTGTATTTTTTACTAACGCACATTAACGCGCGTCCCCATCAGCGATGAAAACTACACAAGCAAATAGTGGAACTGTGCCACTTTACTGGACAGATGCCTGCGAGCATTTGATCACCGCAGACCGCGTGATGAAGCGCCTGATTCCCACGTTCGGCCAAGTCAGTCTGCAAAGCCGAGGTGATGCCTTTGGCACACTGGCGCGAAGCGTGGTGGGACAGCAAATATCGGTCAAGGCTGCTCAGGCAGTGTGGGACAAGTTTACACAACTGTCCGAGCAAATGAATCCAGTACAAGTCTTGCAACTCAACATGGACGACATGCGCGCAGCAGGGTTGAGCGCCAGAAAAATTGATTACCTGGTCGATTTGGCACTGCATTTTGATCGTGGGATGGTGCATGTCGATGCCTGGACGGACATGGACGACGAGGCCATCATTGATGAACTCGTGGTTATTCGTGGCATTGGTCGCTGGACCGCCGAGATGTTTTTGATTTTTCACCTGATGCGCCCCAACGTATTTCCGTTAGACGACAAGGGCCTGATCAAAGGCATCAGCCAATGCTATTTTTCGGGTGAGCCAGTCAGTCGCAACATGGCACGCGAGGTAGCAAACGCCTGGATTCCGTACCGTACTGTGGCAACTTGGTATATTTGGCGCTCTTTGGATCCTGTGCCGGTTGAATATTGACGCAGCGCAGAACATCATTTTGACTATGGAGCTGGTGTGGCCAAAAAAATATTTCTGGATTTTGAAACTCCGATTGCCGAGCTGGAAAACAAGATTGAAGAGTTGCGTTATGTGCAAACGGAGTCTGCGGTTGATATTTCGGCTGCCATTAACCAACTGACCAAGCAAAGTCAGCAACTGACCAAAGATATTTACAGTCATCTCACGCCGTGGCAAATCACCAAAATTGCCCGGCACGCCGAGCGCCCCTACACGCTGGACTATGTCTCAAACATCTTCACCCACTTTACCGAACTTCATGGAGATCGCCATTTTGCTGACGACTTGAGCATCATTGGCGGCTTGGCACGCTTTAACGGCACTCCCTGCATGGTGATGGGTCACCAAAAAGGCCGCGACACCCGTGAGCGAGGCCTGCGCAACTTTGGCATGAGCAAGCCAGAAGGTTATCGTAAAGCCTTGCGCTTGATGAAAACCGCTGAAAAATTCAAGCTGCCGGTGTTTACTTTTGTAGATACCCCTGGTGCCTACCCAGGCATTGATGCCGAAGAACGCGGTCAGTCCGAGGCCATTGGTCGCAACATTTTTGAAATGGCGCAACTTGAAGTGCCCATCATCGTCACCATCATCGGTGAAGGTGGCTCTGGTGGTGCATTAGCCATTTCGGTAGGTGACCAGGTTTTAATGCTGCAATACTCGATTTATTCAGTCATCAGCCCCGAGGGCTGCGCTTCCATCTTGTGGAAAACCGCTGAAAAATCACAAGAAGCCGCAGACGCACTGGGCATTACAGCCATCCGGCTCAAGGCATTGGGTGTTATTGACAAAATTGTCAATGAACCCATCGGCGGCGCCCACCGCGACCCCAAACAGATGGCTGCGTTTCTCAAGCGAGCGCTGTCCGATGCCTACCGCCAGGTCAGCGATATCCCCGTCACTGAGCTACTTGACAAACGCTACAACCGATTGCAAAGCTATGGCCAGTTTACCGACAGCAAGTCAGCATAATGCTGTAAAACAGATGCATCGGGTGCGTTTCAAAGTGATGTGGCTTTGCTTGGGTGCGACATCCAAATCCCCCCTAACCCCCAATGGCACTACCTTAAGAAAAAGTTAAATAAAAACAATAAACTAATGCTCTGAAATGGATACTATGATGGTATTGAATCCGACACATTTCCCCGCAAGAAAGTCAGTCCAGAT
>CAIXMC010000023.1 GCA_903920405.1 uncultured beta proteobacterium | reverse complement strand
TCCAGGTGCAACAGTTGGGCATCCAACTGATTTTTCCTCCAGTGGGTATGGCGTTGTTTGTCCTGGCTGATCGAACCCGACTCAAACAGGTGTTCATCAACTTGTTGAGCAACGCCATCAAATACAACACCGACCATGGCAGTGTTGAAGTGAGCTGCGTACACAGCTCTCAGAATCACATCCGCGTGAGTGTCAGAGATACCGGTATTGGCATGAGTCCCCTCCAGCAGTCACAGTTGTTTCAGGCCTTCAACCGTCTGGGACAAGATGTCGGCAGCGTGGAAGGCACCGGCATTGGCCTAGTGGTCGCCAAACAACTGGTGGAACTGATGGGCGGCAACATCGGCGTGGAAAGCAGCGAGGGCAAAGGCAGTGTATTTTGGTTCGAACTTCCCTCTGTGGCAGCACCTGTGGTGGGTATCGAGAGTAGCGTCAAGACCCTGGGACTGAACGCCTCGCCCGTGCCAACCCAGGTGCATACCCTGCTGTATGTGGAGGACAACCAGGCCAACATGACGCTGGTTGAGACAATCATAAGGCGCTACCCCTCCATCCGCCTACTGACGGCGATCAACGGAGAAACTGGCATCGCGCTGGCCCACGAAAGTTTGCCCGATGTGATCTTGCTGGACATCAATCTGCCTGATATCAATGGTTTTGAAATATTGAAGCTGCTGCGCAAAGACCCTGTCACTATGCACATTCCAGCCTTGGCCATCAGTGCCAACGCCATGCCCAGCGACATTAAAAAGGGCAAAGAGGCTGGCTTTTTGCGTTACCTCACCAAACCCATCAAGATCGATGAGTTCATGGATGCCCTCAACACGGCGTTCCAATTAATCGAAAAAAACAAGCCATGAAGGACATTTTGCAGGCCAGTATTCTGATCGTAGATGATGAGCTAATCAATGTTGATCTGCTTGAGCGAATGCTGCAGGGGGCGGGCTATACATCAATCACCCACACAACCGACCCCGCAGCGGTGTGTGAGCTGTACCGACAAAACCAATATGACCTGATATTGCTGGATATCCAGATGCCTGGCATGGATGGTTTTCAGGTGATAGATGGATTGCATGAGATCAAGACAGTAGGCTATTTGCCGGTGCTTGTGATCACCGCCCAGCCAAGCCACAAGTTGCGTGCCTTGAAGGCCGGGGCCAGGGACTTCATCAGTAAGCCGTTTGAAATGCCAGAGGTGCTGGTGCGGGTTCGCAATATACTGGAAGTGTTCCTGCTGCAAAAAGAACTGATATGCCAAAACGACTGGTTGGAGCAACGTGTGCAAGCGCGCACTGCCGAATTGCGCGAAGGCTATATTGAAACCATTTTCGCCATGACCCGCGCCGCCGAATACAAGGACGAAGACACAGGCTCGCATGTGCAACGCATCAGTTTCTACAGCCGCGTTCTGGCTCGTATTTTGGGCATGGATAAAGAATTTGTGAATATGATCTTTATTGCCAGTCTGATGCACGATATAGGCAAGATTGGCATCCCTGACCATATCCTGCTGAAACCCGGTGGCTTCTCGCCTGATGAGTGGGCGATCATGAAATCCCATGCGGAGATGGGGGCCAAAATTCTGGGCAACAGCAATTCGCCTTATCTCAAAATGGGGGTCGAGATCGCTCTTGGCCACCATGAGCGATGGGATGGTAGCGGCTACCCTTATGGCAAGCAAGGCAAGCAGATTCCACTCGCAGCGCGCATTTTAAATATTGGCGACATTTATGACGCACTGCGAAGCAGGCGTCCCTATAAACCGGCCCTGGACCATCCAACAGCGGTCAAAATCATCACCATGGGTGATGGACGCACTCAGCCAAGTCATTTTGATCCGGTCATTTTGGCGATATTTACGCAAAACCACGCGGCTTTTCAGAATATTTTTCAGAAGGTCAGTGGCATGCACCCGACTGCTGCCTATTCATACTTCTCGTTAGGTGATGACCCCTTCAGCTTCCTGACGGAGCGGTGCGTTTCAAAGTGATATGGCTTTGCTTGGGTGAGACATCCAAATCCCCCCTAACCCCAATGGCACTACCTTTTATCGTTCCCACGCTCCTGCGTGGGAACGCAGCCTCACCACACGCTCTATATCCAACCTAACCACGTTCCCACGCAGGAGCGAGGGAACGATAAAAATTTGTTCTACAGCCAGTTCCGACATTCCCGCGAAGGCGGGAATCCAGAATGCACTAGATTCCCGACTTCGCGGGAATGACGAAAATTCAACAACTTTCCTTCAGAACAAATTCACCCTGCCTAAAAAAGTGAGATCGCCATGTTGTATGAAGCCTTG
>CAIXMC010000022.1 GCA_903920405.1 uncultured beta proteobacterium | reverse complement strand
TACCTGGGCACGCACCAGGGCCACCCCGCGTTTTTGCAGTGCCAGTTCAACGGCCATATTGGTCATCAAAGTGCCTACCACACCGGGCATTGGCTCATTGCGGCGCAGGCGCTCATCTGCCATCAGGTAAAGAAGTTCATCTCCGTTAAACAAACGACCGCTGGCATCGATGACTTGAAGGCGATCGGCATCGCCATCGAGTGCTATACCAAAGTCAGCCCTGTGCTGCTTGACTGCATCAATCAAAGCTTGGGGATGTGTGGCACCAAAGCCTTTGTTGATGTTCAATCCGTCAGGGCTGCAACCAATAGGAATAACTTCAGCCCCAAGTTCATGAAACACCTTGGGCGCAATTTGGTAGGCCGCGCCGTTGGCTGCATCGACCACAATGCGCAAACCCTTGAGCGACAAGTTGTTGGCGAACGTGCTTTTGCAAAATTCAATGTAGCGCCCCGTGGCATCGTCGAGCCTGCGCGACCTGCCCAAATCGGCAGACTCTACCCATTGCGGTGTTTGGGTCAGCATGTCTTCAACATCCATCTCCCAGGCATCGGGGAGTTTGCTGCCCTGTGCATTGAAGAATTTAATGCCGTTGTCTTCAAACGGGTTATGGCTGGCGCTAATGACCACACCCAAAGAAGCACGCTGGGCGCGTGTCAGATAAGCTACACCGGGCGTGGGCAAAGGGCCCAACAACACCACATCCACCCCAGCAGAATTAAAACCGCTCTCTAGCGCACTTTCAAGCATATAGCCAGAAATGCGCGTGTCCTTGCCAATCAGAACCGTGGGTTTGGCCTCGGTTTGCTTGAGCACACGCCCAACAGCGTGGGCCAGTTTCAAAACAAAATCCGGCGTGATGGGGGGTTGCCCTACCGTGCCGCGAATACCATCTGTGCCAAAAAATTGTCGTGTCATATTGAACCTTTGTGAAGTGAAATTTTTGCCCTATCCATTACCCGCAAGGCTTGCACTGTCTCTTTGACATCGTGAACCCGCACAATGTGCGCGCCCCTTTCAATGGACAACACAGCAGCGGCCAGGCTGGGGGCCAGGCGCTCATCTGCTGCCAATGAGTCACCTGCCGTCATGCCGGCCAATGATGATTTGCGTGACCAGCCAACCAGCAACGGATAACCGGCATGAAGCAGTTCAGACTGGCGTGAGAGCAGTGCAAAATTTTGTTCTACCGTCTTGCCAAAACCAATGCCGGGGTCTAAAACAATACGGCTCTTTGTGACTCCCAGCCCTTGTAAATCAAGCGCAGCGCACTCTAAAAACGAGAGCACCTGTGACACCACATCGCCTTGCATGGGTTGAGTTTGCATGGTTTGCGGGTCTTTGTGCATGTGCATCAGACACACACCACACTGACCGTGATGAGCTACGATTTGCGCAGCACTGATACCTGATGCTGTATCGAGTGAGCGTAAGGCACGGATGTCGTTGATGATGTCTGCCCCCAAATCAAGCACGGCTTGCATCACCTGTGGCTTGTAGGTATCGACCGAGATCGGAACGCCCAGAGTGACTGCAGAGCGAACCACAGGCACCACGCGTGCCAGTTCGTCATCCATATCCAGGGGCTGCGCACCAGGGCGTGAAGACTCACCACCAATGTCCAGAATGTCTGCGCCCTCCAGAATGAGACGTTCACAATACTTGAGGGCTGCTTGAGTGCTTTGATGATGTCCGCCGTCAGAAAATGAATCGGGCGTGACATTCACAATGCCCATCACCTTGGGGCAAGTCAGGTTAATCTGAAAACGGCTGGTTTGCCAGTGCATGAATCCAAGGGGCGAATTAAGGATAGGTCAACCCTGAGTTTTGCATTTTGCCGTCAGATTTGGGATACACAACTTATGAATCCAGGTTCAAGCCACCGAAGGTGCAGCGCCGGTTGGAATAGCCCCACCCTCGCCGTCGTTGTCAGAATCAGAAACAGGTGACGACAAGTCTTTAGGAGGGCGAGGAGGTTTGCCTGCCATGATGTCATCCAACTGATCGCTGTCGATGGTTTCCCATTCCAGCAAAGCTGCAGCCAAGGCATGCATGTGAGATTTGTGTTTTTCAATGAGGCGACGCGCCTGGGCATATTGCTGATCAATGATGCGGCGTATTTCAGCATCCACCTTTTGCATGGTTTCTTCGCTCATGTGGGTGGTTTTTGTGATCGATCGGCCTAAAAACACTTCGCCCTCGTTTTCGGCATAGACCATTGGCCCCAGGGCCTCTGTCATGCCGTAGCGAATGACCATGTCGCGTGCGATTTGCGTGGCACGCTCAAAGTCGTTGCTGGCACCGGTGGTCATTTGGTGCATAAAAATTTCTTCAGCAATGCGGCCACCAAATAACATGCTGATTTGGTTGAGCATGTAATCTTTGTCGTAGCTGTAGCGGTCTTGTGCGGGAAGACTCATGGTGACACCTAGAGCGCGGCCGCGTGGAATGATGGTGACTTTATGCACGGGGTCACACTTGGGCAGCAGCTTGCCAATGATGGCGTGGCCGGACTCGTGGTAGGCGGTATTGCGCCGTTCTTCCTCGGGCATGACCATGCTTCTGCGCTCAGGTCCCATCAAAATTTTGTCTTTGGCTTTTTCAAAGTCTTGCATTTCTACGGTGCGAGCATTGCGGCGTGCGGCCATGAGCGCGGCTTCATTGCACAGGTTGGCCAAGTCAGCACCACTCATGCCGGGTGTGCCACGCGCTATCACTGCTACATTCACATCCTGATTGAGCGGCACTTTGCGCATGTGAACGTTCAAAATCTGCTCACGACCCCGAATATCGGGCAAAGTCACATACACTTGGCGGTCAAAACGTCCCGGGCGCAGCAAGGCAGAGTCCAAAATATCCGGGCGGTTGGTAGCTGCTACCACAATCACGCCCACATTGGTCTCAAACCCGTCCATTTCAACAAGCATCTGATTTAAGGTTTGTTCACGCTCATCATTGCCGCCACCCAAACCTGCGCCGCGCTGACGACCCACAGCATCAATTTCGTCAATAAAAATAATGCAGGGCGCGTGTTTTTTGGCGTTTTCAAACATGTCACGCACGCGCGATGCTCCAACGCCCACAAACATTTCAACAAAGTCAGAGCCAGAGATGCTAAAAAAGGGAACTTTGGCTTCACCAGCAATGGACTTGGCCAACAAAGTTTTACCTGTGCCCGGTGGCCCCACCAACAAAAGTCCGCGTGGAATGCGACCGCCGAGCTTTTGAAATTTGGCAGGGTCTTTCAGAAAATCAACCACTTCCTTGACTTCTTCCTTGGCTTCATCGCAACCTGCGACATCGGCGAAAGTAATCTGGTTGGTGTTTTCATCAAGCAAACGTGCCTTGCTCTTGCCAAAACCAAAAGCACCCCCTTTGCCGCCGCCTTGCATCTGACGCATGAAATAAATCCACACACCAATCAAAAGCAGCATAGGCCCCCAACTGATGAGGATCGTCATCAACAAAGAACCTTCTTCACGCGCACGCACGTCAAATTTGACATCGTTGGCAATCAAATCGCCCACCAAGCCACGGTCCAAGTAAGTGGCGGTGGTGCGTATCTTGCGGTCATCGTTGGTCACTGCCAAAATTTCAGTACCCGATGGCCCCTCTTGAATCACGGCGCTTTTGATGCGTTTGCCGCGCACTTCTTCCAGAAAATCAGAATAGCCCAAGTAGCCTGCCCCCACCACCGGATGGGTGTCGAACTGCTTGAAGATGGTAAATAACACCATCCCGATGACCATCCAGACCGCAATTTTTGAAAACCATGGATTATTCAAACCAAACTCCAATAAACACTCAATTTAAGAGGCTTTAGATTTTAGGCTGATCAAGGATAAACCCACCAAAAAAGTTTCAGCAGATTTATCGCGTGAGGCTTTAGGTTTGATGCATTTAACGGTCACAAAAGTTTCTTTGAAACGCCTGAACAAGGTGTCATAACTCGCCCCATGAAACACCTTGGCCACCAACACCCCTTCGGGCTTGAGGTGATGTTGTGCAAAATCAAGTGCCAATTCAACCAGTTGTTCGACCCGTGCAGCATCTTGGGAACTGATGCCCGACAAATTGGGGGCCATGTCTGACAAAACCACATCGGCGAGCTGCCCCTGCATTTCGTCCTTGAGCCTGGTCAACACAGCCGTTTCACGAATATCACCTTCTATACATGTCACTCCTTCAACAGGATTCATGGGAAGCATATCAAGCGCAATGATGCGACCCGCCCCCCCTTTGATGGCCAATTTTCGTTGAACATACTGACACCATGCCCCTGGTGCCGCACCCAAATCAACCACCCACTGACCAGGTTTTATCAAGTGCAGAGATTCATCGATTTCCTTGAGTTTGTAGGCTGCCCGTGCGCGATATCCGTCTTTTTGGGCCAGTTTGACGTAGGTGTCGTTCACATGGTCGTTGAGCCATGCACGGTTGACCTTGCTGCTTTTAATTGCTGATTTCATACACCGATAATACGGTGATGTCACATCTACAAATTACCACCGCCCAACGAAAAATTCATCGTGCCAATGCTCATCATCTTGACCCCGTGGTCATGATTGGCAACGATGGCCTGACCGATGCCGTTAAAAAAGAAACCGATGCAGCGCTCAACGCCCACAGCCTCATCAAAGTGCGAGTATTTTCTGGCGACCGTTCTGTGCGGGAAGCCATGCTGACAGCTTTGGCCGACGATTTGAATGCAGCGCCTATTTGGCACATAGGCAAGCTGCTGGTGCTTTGGCGGCCCATACCTGAATTACCTGAAGGTGATCAACAAGTAGATGAAGACCGCATGTCCGGCCCCAAAGATGTCAAAGTACTGAAATTCAGCAAGCGCGGTGGCCAGCGCCCTGAAGTCAAAATTTTGCGCGTGCTGGGCAATCAACGTTTAAGTGCAGGCGGCCAGGTCAAGCGAGCAAGGCCTAAACAAGTGAGCATCAAGAAACAACAACAACATAAATAATCCTGGATTCCTCAGTTGAACGCGCCCGATCTTCATCGAATTAACAAATATCAATTTTTATAACGATTGAGTGAAGATAACAAGCGGTCAACCGAGGAATCCAGGTTGAATGGCTAATCAGCCAAATGGGTGAGCTTCCCCTGCCAAGAAAACCACGTGAACGAATAAAACGTAACCCATTGATATTGCAATTCATCCCGCCCTAAGTGGGAAGCCGCCATTTTCATGGCGTATCGTTCTAAAATGATGTCTGTTTAGGATAGGGATGAAAATTACTTCACGACATCAGCCCTTCGCCGGGGCGGTCAAGAAGTACCAGAGGGGCATATCCATATCGGGACGTTATTTTTAGTCATATCCTTTGTCACTCTTACTTTAGGAGAATATTTATGTTCAATCACGATCAATCCATCGAACACATTTACGGTTTTAATTCTGCAGCCATGCAGCGCAACAAAGTCTTGCGCAATACCTATTGGCTGCTGGCGATGAGCCTGGTGCCTACTGTGTTGGGTGCCTGGCTGGGGGTGGCTACGGGCATCACCCAAGCGTTAAGCGGTGGTTTGGGGCTGATAGTATTTTTGGGCGGTGCTTTTGGGTTCATCTATGCCATTGAAAAAACAAAAAATTCTGCAACAGGTGTGCCTGTGTTGTTGGGTTTTACGTTTTTCATGGGGTTGATGCTCTCTCGCATGATTGCCATGGTGCTGGGTTTCAAGAACGGGCCTGACCTCATCATGACCGCATTTGGCGGAACTGCAGGTGTGTTTTTGGTCATGGCTAATTTGTCTGGCATCATCAAGCGAGATCTTTCAGGCATGGGGCAATGGCTGTTTGTGGGAGCATTGGCCATTATGGTCGGTGGCATCGTCAATGTGTTTGTAGGTTCTACGGCGGGCATGATGGCCATCTCTGTTGCTGCCATTGGTGTGTTCAGTGCCTACATGCTGTATGACCTGAAACGCATTGTGGATGGTGGTGAAACCAATTACATCAGCGCAACGCTCGCCCTTTATTTGGACATTATCAATGTGTTCCAAAGTTTACTGGCCCTGCTTGGCATTTTTGGTGGCGAACGGGATTGATCCCAGTTGATTCAAAAAGGCCTGTTTTTTTTGATTTGACACATCGTGCTGCCCAGTCGAATTTGAATTGCCACCATGCGCAAGGTTCCACTGATGGTTTGCACGGCGTTGTTGTTGTCGGCTTGTGATTTGAGCATGCTAGGCTTAGGCCCTGATCCACGCATTGCACAAAAGGAAGCCGAAGCCCGCGCAACAGGTGGTGCCTGCCGTTATGGTATGCGCGGTATTGAGGACTGTTACACCCTGAACAAGGGGGTGCACAAATCTGCCATTTTTGAAGGGTGGCGTGAAATGGATGTCTATATGCGCGAGAACAAAATTGAAGGGGTTCGTGCAGTCATTCCATTGCCACCAGAGCCGCCACCTTCTGCACCCGTTTCTGTACCCCCTGCCAATGATGCAGTGGACGAAGTCATAGAGGAAACAGTGCCTCGTGGCAAGGCCAGGGCCAAGGCTGCTGCTCATTAGAAAAGCTCCTAAGGATGTGGTCAGTAATAAGTTCCCCATTTGGCTCGTCAGATTTGGGCGCACTGCGTCGTTACAAATCGCTTATGTGGCATCGCCACACCGCGCGATTTGCGCCTAGCATTGCATCCCAACTCTAACGGCCAAATGGGGAACTTATTACTGACCACATCCTAAGATGTGCAATTCTGCCGTGAAGCTGCGAAGAGTCGTAAATTGCTCTCAAAAAACCGGTCAAACTTAACCGCGCAAAGAATAAATGACTAATGTAGGCACTGGTTCAGTTCAATGGGATGCGAAAAAATCTGATTGTTCCCACGCTACAGCGTTGGAACACG
>CAIXMC010000021.1 GCA_903920405.1 uncultured beta proteobacterium | reverse complement strand
TTACAGCGGCTTTTCAGACTGCCTGACTTCCATGTTGCATGGTGAATATATTGAAGATCAGCGCAATTTGATGGATGGTAGGGTCATGCGTGATGGGCAGTGTGTTTTCAGTGCAACGGCTATGAATGATGTTGTTGTTAACCGGGGTGCCACGGCAGGCATGGTTGAATTAAGGGTGGAAGTGGATGGTCATTTTGTGGCCAACCAGCGTGCTGATGGTTTGATTGTTGCGACAGCCACCGGTTCTACCGCGTACTCATTGTCTGCGGGTGGCCCTTTGCTGCATCCGTCCGTAGGTGGCTGGGTGCTGGCTCCGATTGCCCCTCACACCTTGTCAAACAGACCCATTGTGCTGGCCAACACATCTGTGATTACTTTGGAAATTGTCGCTGGCCGAGACGCAAGTGCCAGTTTTGACACACAGTCTCTGGCTTCACTGATGATCGGCGATCGTATTGATGTCCGCCAGTCTGTACACCATGTCAGATTTCTGCACCCCAAAGGCTGGTCGTACTTTAATACGTTGCGCGAGAAATTGCACTGGAATGAAAAGGTAGTTTTACTGTGAGTTTGAAACGTATTGTGTTGAGAGACTTTGTGATTGTGAGCGAGCTTGACCTTGAGCTTGCCGATCAATTCACTGTGCTGACCGGCGAAACGGGTGCTGGAAAATCCATTTTGATCGATGCCTTGCAACTGGTCACTGGGGGTCGCGCAGATGTTGGTGTCATTCGCGAGGGTGCCCATCGCACGGAAGTCAGTGCAGAGTTTGATCTGGGTACAGCCACACGCCAGTGGTTGTTGGATGCGGGTTATCAGGCTGATGATTCCTTGTTGCTGCGCCGAACCGTTGATGTACAAGGGAAAAGTCGCGCCTGGATCAACGGCAGCCCCGCCACCGCAAGCCAACTTCGCGCATTGGGTGAGCAATTGTTGGATATTCATGGGCAGCACGCCTGGCAAAGTTTGACACGGGTTGATGCTATGAGTGTCTTGCTTGATGCCTACGCGCAAACGAACAGCGACGCTGTTTTTGCGTGCTGGCAGAAATGGCGAGATGCACAACGCCAATTGGAAAAAGCTCAGTTGTCGCAAGATTCCCTGCTGCATGAGCGTGAGAGGTTAACTTGGCAAATTGGCGAGATTGAAAAACTGGCACCTCTTGCACAGGAGTGGCCTGAACTCAATGCAGAACATGCCCGTTTGGCCAATGCCCAAGGCTTGCTGGATGCTGCACAGGGTGCTCTACACATTCTTGATGAATCCGATGACAATGCAGTCGCCTTGCTCAATCGCGCCTGTTCTTTGCTTCAACAACAAGAGCATATTGAGCCTGTCTTTCGGGCGTTGACAGAGGTATTGAACTCTTGTGTGGTGCAGATTCAAGACAGTTTGCGTACCTTGCACGGTTACCTGCGCAAAACTGAACTTGACCCCGACCGTCTGACGGTGATTGATGATCGCCTCAGTCTGTGGGTGTCACTGGCACGCCGCTACAAACGTCATCCTGAAGATTTACCTGAACTGTTGCAAAATTGGCATCAGGAGTTGATTGCTTTGGAAACGGCAACCGATATGCAAGCGTTGGAAGACGCACAAGAGCAGGCACTGCAAGCGTATCTATGTGAAGCCCGCGTATTAAGCCGTGCCAGGCTTGCAGCAGCCCCCAAACTCTCTGATTCCATCACTCAAACCATGCAAGACTTGGGAATGAAAGGTGGGCGATTTGATGTTGTTTTGCAAACCTCGGACAAACCCATGCGCACCGGTCTGGAAGAGGTGAGTTTCCTGGTGGCAGGACATGCAGGCAGCACGCCTCGACAGATTCATAAAGTCGCATCCGGCGGCGAACTCTCGCGCATTGCACTTGCGATCGCTGTCACCACCAGCCAGCTCGGTCAAGCGAAAACCCTTATTTTTGATGAAGTAGATGCAGGTGTGGGAGGTGCTGTGGCGCAAACCGTAGGCCGCCTCATGCAGCAGCTCGGTCGTGATCGTCAGGTTCTGGCAGTCACTCACCTGCCACAGGTGGCAGCCTGTGCTGACCATCATTGGGTTGTCAGCAAACAACAAAAAGGCTTTGAAACCATCAGTTCGGTGACTCCTGTCATGGGTGATACCCGTGTGACAGAACTGGCGCGTATGCTCGGCGGTGAACGAATCATGGACAGTACTGTCGCTCATGCACGTGATTTGCTGCAAGAACAGGATTATCCTGGATTCATCGTAACCGTTTAGACCCCGCCACCGTCATTCCCGCGAAGGCGGGAATCCAGACTGACTTTTTGTATCCATGAAGACCAAAATACACTGGATTCCCGCCTTCGCGGGAATGAC
>CAIXMC010000020.1 GCA_903920405.1 uncultured beta proteobacterium | reverse complement strand
TCCCATTCAACTGAACCAGTGCCCATTCAACTGAACCAGTGCCGGCATTTCGGCTTCCCGCATATTCCTATGCCGTCATCATGTTGGGTTCATCGGCGCAAGACGAAGGCATACTGGTTTTCACATGCCGTGCCAAATCGCCATAAAGTTGTTGTGCCCAGTCTGGCAATTCAGCCATCAGCGCGTCATAACTCTCAAAGGCACGTCCCAGATAAGCCGATTCATCACGCTCACCTGAGCGATGAAAGTCACTCTCGAAGGTCGTGCGGGCTGCATCATGAGGGTCTGGCCTAGGTTTATCGGGGGCTGTGACAGCCAATTGCTCTGAATGCGCGACTGCCTGTATCCATGCCCACGCGGTTTTGCAGGCCACAGGCAGTGGGCGCTCCCAAGCAGCCAGATAGACCTTGAGCAAACGCTGCAGTATGTCAGTGGCCTCTTGCTGGCTCACGGTGCAAAAGACCACTTCGCCATCCAGACCCAATTGAACACTGGTGAGCGGCCATCCACTGGCACACGCAGCCAGATGATCGACCCACAGGCCAACCACAATATGAAGACGTGCTGTTGTAGCATCTTGGTTGCCTTGCAAAACCGCGCCCACACGCTGGTTGATGCGCAGCCACTGCCCGTGGGAGGTGGCCTCCAAATCGGCGGGTTGCTGGCAGCGCAGCCCACTTAATACTCCCGTCAGGGTCATGCCGTCGATGTTTTGTGTGATGGATTGCGCAGGCAACAAGTGGGGATAAAGCTGCACCCACTTGGCTTGGCGATCCAGCACAGTTTGCGCCTTGTCTTGCAATTGCGCAGACCAGCGCTTTCCAAACGCGGCCAGCGGCAACAAGCCGCTTAAGCTCAATCGGCTCACCGCGTCCGTCAGATCAGGGGCTTGCAGCAGTGATTGACCTACATGGTATTGCTCTAGGTGGTTCAGGGTGAATGGCTCATCTTCGGGTGTCAATTCATCCACACCCTCAAGCCACACCTGTAGTCGTGCCTTGAAAAACACTTCTACCGGCTGACGCAGCAATTGACGCAACTCAGAGAGAGTGAATGAACAAGGTGGCGAAGCCTTGCCTTGCCCCTGTTCCGCAGACGCAATAGGGGATGTTTTATGCACTTGCGCCCAGTCGTTGGCGTAGGTTTCAAAAGGTGAATCGTGCAAAAAATAGGCTTCAGAAAACGGTTGCAGAGGCTGTTGTTGGGGCACGATGGCAGGTGACCAACACAGGTTCAAATAGTCTATCAACTGCGCCACTAAAACCGAGGGGGGTTGTTCGGTGTTGTCGGTGATTCGGTGACCTTGCCAACTGATGTAGAGTTTTTGTCGTGCAGACAACAGCGCTTCCAAAAATAAATAGCGGTCATCCTCGCGGCGGGATCGGTCTCCGGCGCGCCAGCTTTGCGCCATCAAATCAAAGTCACGCGACGCTTTTTGCCGTGGGTAGTCTCCATCGTTCATGCCCAGCAGACAGATGACCCCAAAAGGAATGGATCGCATGGGCATCAAAGTCCCAAATTGCACGCCCCCTCCAAAAAAGCGCTGCTGCAAGCCTGGGGCTTCAATTTGCGATAACCAATGGTCACGCACCACATTCAGCGGCAGGGGCACATTGAGATGGGCTGTTTCACAGGCTTGAAGCCAGACCTCCAAAGGAGCCAGGCAGCGCTGAATCAGTCGGTCATCTGTGTCATCGCTGGCTTGGAAAAACCGTGCCATCAGTTCTGAACCAATGCGTCCCCATTGCGCGGGCGTGTGGTCGCCAGACAACTCCTGCAAACTTGAACCGATGGCGTCCATCCATTGAAGCAAGGCGCTTATCAACGAGGCATCCAGACCATTCAATGCAGCCTGTGGCAAAGTGCCTCCCCACGGAGCGCCGTTGCCCACAGCGTAGCCCAGCAACAACCGCCGAAGCCCAAACGCCCAAGTGTTTTGATCTTGCCCCGTCACACTGTCTTGAACACCCCATGCCCTGCGGTGGGTGGCATCCATGCCCCAGCGAACACCCGATAACACCAACCAGCTTTGCAATTGCGCCACATCGGCCGCTGTCACACCAAAACGCTCTCGCACTGCTGAGACTTCAAACAAACCCAGCCAGTCCGCCAATGACACTCGCTTGTCTGGTAGCGATAACAATTGCTCCAGTGCCAGCACCAGGGGCAATTGACGCGGTGTGGTGTCTGCCATGGCATAAGGAATGTGACGGGCATCACCCGGTGAAAATCGGCCAAAGACGGCCTGAATATGGGGGGAAAATGTGGCCATGTCAGGCACCATCACCATCACATCACGCGCCCTCAAAGATGGGTCTGCGTCAAACCAGGCCAGCAAACGGTCATGCAATACCTCCAGTTCGCGCTGCGCACTGTGGGTGGTTACAAAAGTGATTGAGTCATCTTTTTGTAGTGTCTGAGGTCTGTCAGGAGCGCCCTGCAGGTTCAAAATGCCCGATTGCAAATGGTTTAAAAGCGAAGGGTTTGGCAAGCCTTCCACAGGGTCAACAAACACATCCACGCGCTGCGTCTGCATCTGCATTTGTTGCTGGTAGCTTTCCAGCCGGTCAAAGTGATCGAGCAAATGCAAATAGTC
>CAIXMC010000019.1 GCA_903920405.1 uncultured beta proteobacterium | reverse complement strand
TCTCAATTGAAAGTGGCGGATATCAGCTTGCCCTGAGTACTTTTTTTGTTTACACGCGGGGCGGCGTGCCGGTTGCCTGTTGTTCTTCATGGATCGAGGCCGCGGATGGGATTTCCAGCGGGTTCAAGATGGCTGCCGTGCTTTGTGATCTGTTAGGTTTTGAGAAATGGATCGACGCGAAAGCTGCGATCAAGGCTTTTGCCGATGCAACCCCCCAGCGTACTGCAGGGGCGCTACAGATGGAGACGTTTTACGTCGAGCCGAACTGTCGGGGGCAAGGGCTCACGGTGCGAATCATCGACAGTGTTATTCGCCACTTTGACAGCTTTGGTACGCCTGCCAAGTTCGCTGAGATCACCATGCTCGAAGGAAACGCCGAGGCACTGCGTGCTTACCAGAAAGCCGGATTTCACATCCACCGCAAAGGCGATCCCGGTAATGCGCTTTTCCGGACACTGACAGGCTGTACTGGTTTTATTCAGTTGCACAAAACGATCGGAGCCTAAGGGATGTACAGATGCACTAGCAGCCTGTTGACCTCTGTTCAGTGGTGTCAACAGACCTGTTATCCAATGTGGCCCGTAAAACGTTACCGTTTAGACCCCTGGCCCAAATGTCGTCATTCCCGCGAATGCGGGAATCCAATGTATTTTGGTCTTCATGGATACAAAAGTCAGTCTACGCAGCGGTGCAGGCAAAGCTGGATGAAGAGGATCAGGTGCTGATGCAGTTAGGTTTGTTGACAAAATATTAGAGGTAGTTTGCGATGATATTTCAAAAAATGGTTGCCGGGTTTCGTTTGTTTTTTTTGCTATGTGCGAGTGCAATTGCCAGTGCGCAGACAGAGTCACCCGTGATAGTCGGAAAGAATGATTGGCTATTTGTCCGATATGGAATGGTGCATGAATCACTTCAATCAGAGGTATTAGCAACCATCGAACTGATCAAAAAAACCAACCGGATGCTCCAAAAGGCGAACGTACGTCTGGTGGTACTCACAGCGCCATTGAAAATGGAAATCTATTCTGAATACTTGCCAGACGGGTTCGAAGTGAGCCGGTACATGAAAGGTTTCAATGATGCAACTCTTGCACGCTTGTCTGAAGGCGGTGTGGCGGTCATCGATCTGAAAAAAACGTTGCGTCAGGCCGCATTGGAAAACCCTGAAACCCTTCTCTTCTACAAATTGGACACACATTGGACTCATTCAGGTACCTACATTGCAGCCCAAACTGTGCATCAAGGTTTGTCGACTGATCCTGGTCTGAAAAAGGTTTATGAAGCAATTCCTGCGGTCCCATACACCCTCACCTGGGATAAAAAAATGTATGTGCAGAGCAAGATACGGGATATTGTTAATCTCCTTCCGACTGGCAGTCCAGCGTATGCACCCGAGAGGACAAAAAAATTTTCGGTAGTGAGAAGTCGTGACGCGGTGTCGGAAAATGTAAAGGTGGCGACGCAAGGTGGCGAATTAGTGCTGGCAGGAAGCAGTGTGTCTGGTGACTGGCTAGGCTTCCCGGGTGCGTTGCGTTTTGCTTTGCAGCGCAATGTTTCCAATTTTTCGATCAATGCTGACGCAGGCCCCTGGGGTGTGCTGCGCGCATATTTGCAAAACAATGATTTCCAGACAAAAAGACCGTCTCTGATACTTTGGGAAATACCGGGGCAGACTTTCGAGCTTGGGCCCAATTATCAGTTCAGGTTGGAGCGCTATAAGACCCATCCTCAACTCTGGTTATTGCAAATTGCGGCACTGACTGAAACTGTGTGCGATCCAGTTTCAGTAAAAATCCAGGTCAGAGTGGGCACTGGGTTCCCCACTGGGCAAGAACCTGCAAACTCAAAGCGTATCGATCTTGAAATTCAATTTGACAAGCCACTGAATTCTTCGATGTATCTTCGTGCAAATGCAGTGACGAAGGGTACTCAACAGATAACGGTAGAGGCATGGAGCAAACAGCAATTGAAGAATCGAATGAATGTAGACGTCGATACTGATGGCATTGATCATGCTCTGAGAATACCGATCGGCGTAGGGATCAAAGAAATCAGTCAGTTAAAAGTAACCGGAATATCAGCGATGAGTGATGTTCAGATATGCCGGTACTCAGAGAACTGGTTGGCACGATAGGATCTGTGCCCCCATGTGCTAAAGTGTCTGCGAATCAGACTTTCTTAGGAGCAACGCATGGCAAGTATCCAGCTTCAAGTCGATCCCCGGGTGGTGAAAACAATTCAACGTGGAAAGGTGTCGGTCGCGTTGATGGCATCTTCCGTTCTGTCTTTTTTGGAAAGTTATCTCGACGAGATAGATTTGCCATACGTGCGTTATTCTCTTTTTTGCGGCGAAGCGCTCCTCGCTCTGTTATCTGAAAAATGGCATTGATGCATTTCATCTGCACAAAAAGTCAGTCTGGATT
>CAIXMC010000018.1 GCA_903920405.1 uncultured beta proteobacterium | reverse complement strand
GCGCATGATTGACCTCCTGCGACGGGGCATGATTCGCCACATCACGCAAGCTGTCATAACGACTGGTGTTGGCCTGCGGTGGCTCTTTGAGCACCAAAGTGGTTTCGACAGAATCGGGTACTGGCTTGGCTGTCAGCCTTGCCAACACGTTGAGTACATGCTCGGCACTGAGTACACCGGATTCAACGACCAGGTCGACCGCTACCAAGACCGCCTCCAGCCCCGCAATGGGAACGGCTGCGAGTACTTGGGCCATCACCTTGTCACCACCAGCGTGTTTCATCAGTCCCTGGCGCAGGCGTTGCAGTGGCTGTGGCATGTCGGCAAAGGGCGCACCGTTCCTCAGTGCGCCTGGTTTGCGTTGCACCAGTGCGATGTAGTGCTGCCAGTCGTAACGAGTGTTGTCTCGGTCTGTGGCTCGCTCATGGCTGGCCACCACTTCGTTGTCGGCGACGACGCAAACACGCGTTGGATAGAGTCGTGTACTCACACTGTGGCCAGCCCATTCACAGGGCACCGAATACCGATTGCGGTCCACAGTGACCAAACAGGTGTTCGATACCTTGGCAGATTTCTCAACGTAGCCGTCAAACGCCGTCGGCATAGGCATCAGCACTTGGCGCTCTTTCTCCAACATCTCCAACACGCTGAACTCTGTGGACTCAGGGTGGCGTAGTTCGCGCCAACAATCACGGCAACGCTGGCCCAGCCAAGCGTTGAGTTCGTCAAAGGAGTTCCACGTCTGCTTTTGGGCATCCAGCCAAATGCGCCTGCGGCTGTCTTGCACGTTTTTCTCCACCACGCCCTTTTCCCATCCAGAGGCCACGTTGCAAAAATCAGCATCAAACAGGTAGTGGGCGCACATCGCCGTAAAACGTGCGTTGATAACCCGTTCCTTGCCGCGCTTCACCGTGTCAACGGCTGTTTTCATGTTGTCGTAGATTCCACGACCCGCGATGCCGCCCAGCGCCTCAAACGACCTTGTGTGGGCATCAAACAGCATTTCATGCCCTTGACTGGGATACGCGACCAGCCAAAAGCCTCGACTGGCGCACAATTTCATGTGCGAGAGTTGGACTTTGTTGTAGTAGATGCCTCCCACCATCAGGCCTTCTGTACTTCCAGTCAAACTGGAACGCCTCGCCCAATGCAAAGGTCAATGGCACAAAAGCGTTGCCGGCTTTGCCCTCAGCATCACGCCATTCCCGTATGAAGTCCGTGACGCGGCTGTAGCCTCCCGTGTAGCCTTGCGTTTTGATTTCTACAAACAGCGCACGGGCTGTGCGCCGGTATTGCTTCGTTCTCAACGCATCGGCTTTGAGGGCTAGCTCCAGCGCTTCGTGAAACGCAGTGAGTTTGCCTGGCATCTCCTTGCGCTTGTACTCTGGCTCCTCTGTATTTTGGGGCTCCTTTACCCATTTGCGTATCGTGTTGCGCTATAGCCCTGTTTGCTTCGAAATTTGACGTAGCGACTTCTTGTCGCGTGTGTACATCCGCTTAACTTTTCCTATCATTTCCATGGTGATCACCTTGCTTTCTCCTGCCTAAAAATAAGGCAGCGCTTGTAAAACACCTGGATCAATTTTCGGTCGGCACACCCCCTAAAAGTGGATCAGTTTTCAGTCGGCATCAACAGGGGTACTCTGTACTGAGGACGGCCACGGCCAACACCCAGCCTGGCTCGAAGGTGATCCTGCCGCTCACATGACCCAGGTTTTCGGTAGAACCAGTTTGCGGAGGCTGACACTGCATCACAAAGGACCGTCCGTCAGAGAGTACGCTGATTTCCATCGACTTCGCATCCAAAGGTCGCATCAGGGCTTTCATGGCAGCTTCTTTGGCGCTCCACAAACCGTGTGCCCATCGGTCTTTCTGCGACCAAGGGCGTGAGCCAATAAAGGCCAACTCACTGGTACAGAGGAATGCGTGCCAATGCTCAGGCATCAGCATCCCGGTACGCTCCAGATCGACACCTAAACCGGAGCAGTTTTTGGATTGTGCGGCAACTGCCATGATTTGGCCTATATGTTTGTGCTGTCGATTTGCAGGTACATGACTGATGCTGCCGACGAACCCTTTTGGCCAGACAGGGGAATGGTTGGCCGAGACAGGGATGCTGGCATCGGCCACGCCGAACTGGGCGAGCGCCTTGCGCGCGTGCCAGCGCCCCTGCGAAAATTCTTTCATCCGGTCTTGTGACATGGGTGCAGCCGAAGCCAGCTCGTCATCATGCAGCGGCAGCAATTCGTCTAATAACGGTCCACCACTTACCGAGATGAACGACGGCACACTCAGGTGTGAGAAGACAAAAGACACGCGCTGCTCAGGGTTCAAGTTACCGTCAGACGAGGTGTCAACGGTTCTGCCAGCAGGCGATTTTTGCGGTGCAGCACACTGTGGTGCCAAACGCCAGACAGATACTGGGGAACAATCTCAT
>CAIXMC010000017.1 GCA_903920405.1 uncultured beta proteobacterium | reverse complement strand
TTTCATAGGCTTTCTGCTGGGAAATATCGCGAATGACCGTCGATAAATATTGCGGATGGCCGAATTCATCGCGTTGAACAAACAACACTTGATAAACCGGTATCTCATGACCATCGCTGTGCAGCATTGAGGTTTCGCCTTGCCAAAAACCCTGATTCAACACGGTGGGAAAAATATTCTCCATAAGGTGCTTCATGACCCGCTGGGGACGAACATCCTTGATTTCCAGCGTGGTGACATCCATATCCTCTGGCAACCCTAGCAGCCTGAGCCCCGCCCTGTTCATAAAAACAAAACGGTGCTGCAAGTTAACCATTCCAATGTATTCAGGCGACTCCTCGACAATTTTGAGCAGATAGTCACGCTCAAAAAGGGTTTGTTTAAGTTTGGTAATATCTTGCAATGACCCAAATAGACGCACGACTTGCTTGTCAGCATTGGTCTCTACGTGACCACGGGCCAAGCAAACTCGCTCAGCACCGTCCTTGCGAATGGCGTGAAGTTCAAGTTCATAAGGTGTTGCCTGGCTTAAGGCAAGCCCAACGGCATCTTGCAGTCGTTGCCAGTCTGACTGCCGATAAAGCGTTGGGTGTTCTGCAAAAGACGGTGCACCAATAGATGGGTCGCGTTGAAATATACGGAACAATTCATCAGACCATGTCACGGTATCTGTAGCAGGGTCCCACTCCCAACTGCCAATGTGAGCAATACCTTCTGTTCGGGCAAGCATGATTTGACTGCACCGCAGTTGATCCTCAACTTGTTTGCGTTCGGTGATGTCTTCAAAAACAGTAGCAAATCTGTCGGGTTCAAACGAGAACGCCTTGATGAGAAAAACCCGTCGCAGGGGCGAAAAGTAATGCTCAAACTTGATGGGTTCATGGGTCAGCACTGTTTTTGAAAAAATGTCTAAAAAAGGCGCTTCTCCGGACCCATAAACTTGCGAGGCCAGCTTACCCAAAACGGCTGCCCGTTTCATGCCAGTCTGACGTTCAAACGCAGGATTGGCATCGATGATGGTGTAGTCTGTGGGTTTTCTGTGTGCATCATAGACAAGCTGGTGCAAGGCCACGCCTTCAGACATGGCTGAAAAAATGGCATGAAATCGTGTGTCGCTTTCCTGTTCGTTTTTGTGTGCCAGCTTGAGCTGGGTGACATCTTCAAACAACGCATACACACCACTGACACAAGCATTTGTATCGTCGATGATGGGGAACGCATGAATGTTGATCCAGGTTTGCGATTCAATTTTGGGGTTGAAGACACCCATCACAACATCCAGCACAGGTTTTTTCGTTCTCAAGGCAACCATGGCAGGGTGATCTTCACCCGAAAACGGAGCGCCATCTTCGTGGACAGCCAACCAGCGAGGGTCTATAGAGGTCACCCCCCGCATTTGATCCAGGGTTAAACCGAGGATTTGCTGGGCGGCATGATTCGCAGCCACGATACGACCGTCAACATCCTGAAAAACGACACCCATGGTCAAGTAGTCAAACAACTTCTGACTATGGAAATACGAATTTCCTTCAATCTTTGAACAGTTTGTGTCTTTATTCATGTTGATTCCAGAGGCAACCAGATTCCGTTTAGAACCATCCGTATCTTCAGGATAACGATGTGTGTAGATGCGAAAACTCATTCATGTGGCTTTGGGAGTCTTGAAATCTGGAAAAAAGTTTGATCCGTCGCTGCATGGGGCTTGACATTCATAACAGTATCTACGATGCATTGATTCGCTGAGGGGTCTAAGGATATGGTCAAGAATAAGTTGTGCATTTGGCTTGTCGGATTTGCGCCTAGCATTGCATCCCAACTCCGACGGCCAAATGCACAACTTATTGTTGACCATATCCTAAACGGTTACTGTTTATCAAACGGTTCTCCCGCAGCATGACCTGATAAAGTCCCAGAAATCGGCTTTGGAATAGCGCACCCTGTGATGATTTTTTGTAAT
>CAIXMC010000016.1 GCA_903920405.1 uncultured beta proteobacterium | reverse complement strand
TACTTTGGACAGGTCCAGGATGTCGTTGAGCAGCGACAGCAGTGTGTTGCCAGAATTAAGAATGCTTTGCGCATATTGCACGCGTTTGTCATCCTGAAGTTGGGGCCTGGCGAGCAACTGCGCAAAGCCCAAAACACTATTCATCGGTGTGCGAACCTCATGGCTCATGCTGGCCAAAAATTGGCTTTTGGCTTTATTGGCGTGTTCCGCCTCTTGTTTGGCTTGCAACAGTTCGAAAGCCTTGGCATTGGCTAAGTCAAGATGTTCGCGAAGTGCGATTCGCATTCGGTACAGATCGACGAACACGGCCACCTTGGCACGAAGGATTTGCGGCAAGATTGGGCTAAAAATGTAATCCACTGCGCCCAGTTCATAGCCTTGCAGCCTTGATTCATCCGTTATCCTCTCGGCGGTAATGAAAATAATCGGCAGAAACTCGGATGCCGGCCGACCGCGAACGATTTCGGCAGTATCGAAACCGTCCATGATGGGCATGTTCACGTCGAGCAGCATCACTGCAAAATCCTGCGCCAACAGTTTGCGCAGTGCGTCCGCGCCCGATTCTGCGGTGACGATCTCAATGTCCATTCCGTCCAGCGCGGCAGACAGCGCGGTCAGTTTGGACGGGTTGTCGTCAACGATCAGGATGCAAGCAGGGGTCGCATTCATTTTGATGTCCATGTCTGCATCAAGGAGTTGAGTTGTTCAATATTGACCGGTTTACTTAAATAATCCGATGCACCGGCTGCCAGGCATTTTTCACGGTCGCCCACCATCGCCTTGGCGGTCAGCGCAATGATCGGCAGCTTGGCAAATTTTACAAGCTTGCGAATGGCACGCGTGGCCTCCATGCCATCCATGTCGGGCATCATGATGTCCATCAGCACCAGGTCAATGTCAGGGTTTTTTTGCAGCGCATCAATGCCGGTGCGACCGCTCTCAGCCGACAACACGGTCATGCCCTTGCGCTCCAGAACGGCGGTGAGGACGAAGAGATTGCGAACATTGTCATCGACGATCAGCACTTTTTTGCCAGTCAGGTTGTTGTTGGCCTGCACAATCAACTGGCGCTTTTCCAGGGGTAATTTCGACACGACGCTGTGCAGAAATAGCGTGACTTGGTTGATCAGGCGATCAGGCGACTCAGCACTTCTGACAACCCGGCTGGCAGCCAGTTTTTCAAGTGTGAGAAGCTCAGTTGGTGCAAGCGGTTCATTGCAGTACACCACAACGGGTACCTGAGATTTCTCCTCGTTCGTGATGGCAACAAAGTCAACGCCGCTCATGTCAGACAGTTTTGCCCCAACCACCACGCAGTCGAAAGCTTGTTTGTGCATGGCCGCCTGCCCTGCCTTGCCGCTGGAGGCATTCTGGATCTGTACATCACTGACGCTGAGCAGGTCGGTGGTCTCTTTTTGCACTTGCTTGTCGGCTACCAGTAGCAAATTTTTGATGGGTCGGTCGTGATACCTGCGCAGGGCTTCCAAGGCTTTACCGAGCTGTTCACGATTCACCGGCTTGGTGAGAAACTGGAAAGCACCGATGGAAAGCGCACGCAGTGCATTGTCTTCAACGGTGATGACATCCACCGGAATATGGCGCAAGTCAGTGTCGCGCTTGAGTACATCAAGGAGGGTCCAACCGTCCATGACCGGCATGCGAATGTCCAGCGTCATGGCATCAGGCGAGTAACTGCGCGCGAGTTCAAGCGCCTGCGAACCAGTCGTTGCAATCACGCCCTTGAAGCCGTGTTCGTGTGCCACATCCAGGATGATGTTGGCAAAGGCGGTGTCATCTTCGATGATCAACAGGACTGGTTCACCGCCCAAAATGATGGCTCGGTCATCGACCACTTCCTCTACTTTGGTGCGCATCGCCCGCCCCAGTTGGATGGGTATGGACGGGATGTCAAACTGCTTCAACGGCTTGGCGATGGGTGATGGCATGCTGACGGTGTCAGCGATCAACTGCGGCACATAGAGAACAAAACAACTGCCTTTGTCTGGCTCGCTGTAGCTCAACTTGAGTTCGCCACTGAGCAAGTGCGCGATCTCGCGGCTGATGGACAACCCCAGGCCAGTGCCGCCAAACTTGCGCGCGGTTGAACCGTCTGCTTGCTGAAAGGCCTCAAAGATCAGTCGCTGCTTGTCTGGGGCAATGCCGATGCCGCTGTCCTCCACACTGAAGGCAAACACCTCGCGGGCCCGGTTCAGACTGACGATGTCCGGACTCCAGCCGCCAGTGGCACGCGCCGCACGCAAGGCCACACGCCCTTTTTCGGTGAATTTGAAGGCATTGGACAGCAGGTTTTTAAGGACTTGCTGTAGCCGTTTTTCATCGGTGACGAGCGTTGGCGGCAGGTCGCTGGCCAGGTTGATGTCAAAGCCAAGACCGCGCTTTTGTGCGATGTGGTTGAAATTGCGGTCGATTTGGTCACGCAAGGTGGCAAATGGCACAACCGAGAGATCCAGCAACACCGTACCAGACTCAATTTTGGCCAGGTCAAGAATTTCATTGATCAACAACAGCAGATCTTCGCCTGAGTCCTGGATGGTTTTGGCGTATTTCACTTCGTTGGCATCGAGGTGACTTTGTGGGTTTTCTGCGAGTTGCTGCGCCAGAATCAACAGGCTGTTGAGCGGCGTGCGCAGTTCGTGCGACATGTTGGACAGAAATTCTGACTTGTATTTGGACGCGATGGCCAGTTGATCTGCCTTTTCTTCAACGGCAGCCTTGGCCTGTTCAACCTCACGGTTTTTGGTTTCGACTTCCATGTTTTGCGATTCCAACAACCGCGCCTTGTCTCCAAGTTGGTCGTTGGTTTTTCGCAATTCTTCTTTCTGGCTTTGCAGTTCGTTGGCCAGCGACTGCGACCGTTTGAGCAGTTCTATCGAGTTTTCAAACAGCAGCCGGTAGCGTTCTTCGCTCTCACGCATGGCCTCTTCTGCCAGTTTTCGCTCGGTGATGTCTTGCACGGTGCCCAAGCCAGCCAGCGGTGTGCCGTCTGCGGCAAACGTAATTTCGGCGACTTCCCTGACCCAACGAATCTGATCACCCACAAGAATGCGGTGTTCGATGTCGTAGGGTTGACGCAAAAGGGCCAGATTCCAGGCTGCAAAAACGGC
>CAIXMC010000015.1 GCA_903920405.1 uncultured beta proteobacterium | reverse complement strand
CGCCAGGAACCTATGTTCAATTAGCCAACGGAGAAACTGCTGTGGTGATCCAGCGTGGCCTGCGAGCCAACGCTCCCCATGTCGCCAGCATCATCAACGCCAGCGGCATGCCGTTGAGTAAATACATTTACCACGATACCAGTGACACCCATGCCCCGCAGTACGCTGTGCGTTCGCCTCTGGCCAGTCAGACTGTTCGATGCCTCGTCAATCTGGAAAAAATACGCCACTTGCGAGGGGTGGCGATTCGGTAGCGCTTCCAGTTGACATACGCCACCGATTGACAGCGATGAGTCGTTTTACCAGATACAGACTCAATATCTTGTCGAGTCTTCACGTGAAAGAATAAAGAAAACAATAGCAATGTATCCTTATCCCATAAGGGCTACAGGCACTTTTTATGGGTAAAAAATTCATTCATCATTCGGGATGGCCAAGATGCCATGACCAGTGTAAAAGCATGACGCGAACCATCAGTCATGAGATACCTGAACAAAAATTTCATCTGGCTTAATCATGCCCAGCTCCATACGTGATCTTTCTTCAATGCTCTCCAAGCCATCACGAAGATCGTTCACTTCAGCCGCCAGTTGTTGATTTTGAAGCTCAGCCTGGCTGTTGCGTTGCAGTTGCGCAGAAAGCGCAGAACGCAGACGTGACACATTGGAGACGCTGCCACGGCCCAACCAGATTTGTGCTTGAAGCAGCATCAACAACGTGGTCAAGGCAACCGCAACAGACCGTCCTCCCATATCTTTGGGTTATCTCAGGTTGTAAAAGGCAGAGCGACCTGGATAAACGGCAATGTCGCCCAAGTCTTCTTCAATGCGCAGCAACTGGTTGTATTTGGCCATGCGGTCAGAACGACTCAGGCTACCGGTTTTGATTTGCCCTGCGTTCATACCCACAGCAATATCAGCAATGGTGGAGTCTTCGGTTTCACCCGAACGGTGGCTGATGACTGCGGTGTATCCTGCGCGCTTGGCCATTTCAATGGCGGCAAACGTTTCGGTCAAAGTGCCAATCTGGTTGATTTTGATCAAAATGGAATTGGCAATGCCTTTGTCAATACCTTCCTTGAAAATTTTGGTGTTGGTCACAAAAAGATCGTCGCCAACGATTTGAACGTTTTTGCCCAAACGGTCGGTCAAAATTTTCCAGCCGTCCCAGTCACCTTCAGCCATGCCGTCTTCAATACTGATGATGGGATATTTGTCCACCCAAGTGGCCAGCATGTCAGTCCATTCCTGGGCGCTGAGCACCAAGCCTTCACCCTCCAGATGGTATTTGCCGTCTTTGAAGAACTCGCTCGCAGCACAGTCCAGGCCAATGGCGATATGCTCACCCGCTACAAACCCTGCTTTGTCAATGGCTTCCAAAATCAACTGTATAGCTTCTTCGTGGCTTTTCACGCTGGGGGTAAAGCCGCCTTCGTCGCCCACGGCAGTGCTCATGCCTTTTTCGTCAATGATCTTCTTTAAAGCATGAAAAGTTTCGGCACCGTAGCGCAACGCTTCACGAAAACTTGGCGCGCCTACCGGAATAATCATGAATTCTTGCAAATCCAAACTGTTGTTGGCGTGAGCACCGCCATTCACCACATTCATCATGGGCACAGGCATTTGCATACCGCCCATGCCGCCAAAATAACGGTAAAGTGGCAAACCTGATTCTTCAGCGGCAGCGCGTGCCACAGCCATCGACACAGCCAGCATGGCGTTCGCACCCAGGCGTGACTTGTTTTCTGTACCATCCAAGTCAATCAATATTTTGTCCAAAAATGCTTGCTCTGAAGCGTCCAGCCCCACAACGGCATCGGAAATTTCAGTGTTGATGTGTTCAACGGCCTTGAGAACACCCCTGCCAAGGTAACGGGTTTTGTCGCCATCGCGCAGCTCAATGGCCTCACGACTCCCTGTTGATGCGCCTGAGGGCACAGCAGCTCTGCCCATCGTGCCGCTTTCCAGCAACACATCACACTCGACCGTGGGGTTACCACGTGAGTCCAGAATTTCACGTCCTACGATATCTACGATTGCACTCATTTGCTTCCTTCAGGTTAAAAAACAAGGTTAAAAAAACACGCACGGTTCATTCAAAAAAGTCCTGCTCCAAAAAACCGTGCTTTTTGGTGACTTGATCAAGCGCTTGCAAAGACTCCAGCAGCGCCTTGATATGTTGAAGAGGGACGGCATTTGGCCCGTCGCTCAAGGCTTGACTGGGTTTGGGGTGTGTTTCCATAAATAAGCCAGACACCCCCACAGCCACCGCTGCACGCGCTAACACAGGCACCATATCGCGCTGCCCTCCGCTGCAACTGCCCTGTCCGCCGGGCAGTTGAACGGAATGCGTGACATCAAACACCACGGGTGCGCCGGTGTTGCGCATGATGGCTAAGGAGCGCATGTCGCTCACCAGATTGTTATATCCAAAACTGGTCCCGCGCTCACACGCCATAAAGTTATCGACATTCAAGCCTTTTTCAGCCGCTGCTGCGCGGGCTTTGTCAATCACGTTTTTCATGTCCTCGGGGGCTAAAAACTGACCTTTTTTAATATTGACGGGCTTGCCGCTTTGTGCTACGGCACAAATGAAATCGGTCTGGCGACACAAAAAAGCGGGGGTTTGCAGCACATCGACCACAGAGGCCACTTGCGCAATCTGATCCCTGTCATGCACATCGGTCAGCACCGGCACACCCACATCACGTTTGACCTTGGCCAAAATTTCCAGGCCAGCGTCTATGCCATGGCCGCGAAACGTGCTGCCACTGGATCGGTTGGCTTTGTCAAAACTGCTTTTGAAAATGAACGGAATGCCTAAACTTGTGGTGATGTCCTTGAGCACCCCCGCGGTATCCATCTGCAACTGCTCAGACTCAATCACACAAGGCCCTGCTATCAGGAAAAATGGCCGATGCAAACCAATCTCAAAACCACACAATTGCATCAGGCTGCTTTCTCAGAGTGAGTGCTGGCGTGGTGATCCAGTGCAGCGCGAACAAACGCATTGAACAAGGGATGACCGTTCCAGGGGGTCGATTTGAACTCAGGGTGAAACTGCACACCCACAAACCAGGGGTGCATGGATTGTGGCAGTTCAATGATTTCAGTCAATTGCTCGCGCTGGGTCAGTGCCGAAATCACCAAACCGGCTTGGCGCAGCGCATCCAGATAGTTCACATTGGCTTCATAGCGGTGGCGATGGCGTTCGGTGACCACATCACCATAAATTTGGTAGGCCAGAGTGTCCTTGGCAACGTCTGAACTTTGCGCGCCCAAACGCATGGTGCCCCCTTTGTCAGATTCTTCCGTTTGCACTTTAATACTGCCGTCTTTGTCTTGCCAGTCGGTCATCAATGCAATCACGGGGCAAGAACAGGCGGGGTCAAATTCGGTACTGTTGGCATCCGGCAGACCAGCCACATGGCGTGCAAATTCAATGGTGGCCACCTGCATCCCCAAACATATACCCAAGTAAGGCACTTTGTTTTCACGTGCAAAACGGGCGGTGCAGATTTTCCCCTCGACACCCCTCACGCCAAAACCGCCCGGCACCAAAATGGCATCGAACTGGGCTAATCGTGCGGTGCTGTCAGGCGTGATGGTTTCGGAGTCGATGTAACTGATTTTGACCTGAACATGGTTTTTCATTCCCGCATGACGCAGGGCTTCGTTGAGTGATTTGTAGCTGTCGCTCAAATCAACATACTTGCCCACCATGGCAATGGACACCTCGCCATGTGGATTGGCGATTTCATACACCAAATCATCCCAACGTTTGAGTTTGGCAGGTGGCGTGTTCAGTCGCAGTTTGTCGCAAATCAGGCCGTCTAGGCCCTGTTCATGCAAAATGCGCGGCACTTTGTAAATGGTATCGACATCCCACACCGAGATGACACCCCAGACGGGCACATTGGAAAACAGGGAGATTTTTTGTCGTTCTTCGTCAGGAATGGGACGATCCGCGCGGCACAACAAGGCATCGGCCTGAATGCCAATTTCGCGCAATTGCCGCGCAGTGTGCTGCGTGGGTTTGGTTTTTAGCTCACCGGCTGCTGCAATCCACGGCACGTAGCTCAAGTGAACAAATGCGCTGTTGTTGGGACCTAACTGCAGGCTCATCTGGCGAACGGCTTCTAAAAAAGGCAAAGATTCAATGTCGCCTACCGTGCCGCCAATTTCAACAATAGCCACCTGAACCGCTTCAGCCGTGCCAAACCCGGCACCGAGCTTGATAAAGTCCTGAATTTCGTTGGTGACATGGGGAATCACCTGAACCGTTTTACCTAGGTAATCGCCACGGCGCTCACGTTCGAGCACGCTGGTATAAATTTGGCCTGTGGTGAAATTGTTGGATTTTTTCATGCGCGTTTCAATAAAACGCTCATAGTGTCCCAGGTCAAGATCAGTTTCAGCGCCGTCATCTGTCACAAAAACCTCGCCATGCTGAAAGGGAGACATGGTGCCGGGATCGACATTCAAATAGGGATCAAGCTTGATTAAAGTGACTTTAAGACCTCGCGATTCAAGAATTGCTGCGAGGGAGGCTGACGCAATTCCCTTACCAAGGGAAGACACCACACCGCCGGTGACAAAGACAAATTTGGTCATCAAAAAAGCTACTCAACCAGAGAAAAAATGCTCTGGAAACTGAAAAACGCGGATTATAGAAGGCAGTATCTGGTGGAGTAATGGCTCTGTTACAGGGGTGCGATTCAAAGTGATGTGGAATTTTCTGTAGCTTGCAGAAGCGGCTTCCAGCCGCTTATTTAAATGCGGCTGGAAGCCGCTTCTACAGCGGGCAAAATGCCCGCGCTCCCAGATGTGAGTTTTTTTGTATAACAAATTAGCCTCTAGCCCCCGTCCTACTTGCGTAGTTAGCTATTTTTTTGATAGTAAAAATAGGCGAACACATTCGTCAAACTTGTCTTCTTGCATGCGGCTAGGTCGGTTGCTCCACATCACGTTGAATCGCACCCCTGTTACAGTGCAACGCATGAAAGATTTATTGGATAAACACATCGTTTTAGGCCTGACCGGCGGTATTGCATGCTACAAATCTGCCGAGCTATGTCGCTTGCTGATCAAGTGCGGGGCTTCGGTGCAAGTGGTCATGACAGAGGCTGCCACGCAGTTCATCACCCCTGTGACGATGCAGGCCTTAAGCCAACGCCCTGTGGCACTGTCACCATGGAACGAGGCCCACGCCCTCGCGCACATCCACCTGACCCGTGAAGCAGATGCCTGTCTGATCGCCCCCTGTAGCGCTGATTTTGTGGCCAAACTTGCCCACGGCACGGCCAATGACCTGTTGAGTTTGATGTGTCTGGCCAGGCCCATCAACACAGTGCCCTTGTTGATTGCCCCCGCCATGAACCGGGAAATGTGGGCACACCCTGCCACACAGCGCAATTTGGCCCAAATAACTGCTGATGGTGCTGTTGTTTTAGGGGTGGGAACGGGCGACCAGGCCTGTGGTGAAGTGGGAGACGGTCGCATGTTGGAACCTCATGAATTGATCGAAGAACTGATCGCCTGTTTTCAACCCAAAGTGCTGACGGGTCACCATGTGCTTATCACGGCAGGTCCCACTTATGAAGCCATAGACCCTGTGCGAGGCATCACCAATTTGTCCAGCGGAAAAATGGGATTTGCCGTGGCGCGTGCTGCGCGTGAAGCGGGTGCCACAGTCACTTTGGTGGCGGGCCCGGTGAGTTTGCCAACACCGTGCGGGGTGAATCGCATGGATGTGCGTTCTGCATCAAATATGCTTCAAACCGTGATGGATAAAGCAAAGGAAGCTACCATTTTCATAGCTACAGCCGCCGTGGCAGACTGGCGACCTGATTTTGTGGCCGATCAGAAAATCAAAAAATCAGGCCAGCCACCAGTTTTACATTTCATTGAAAACACTGACATTCTGGCCACCTTGGCCCAGTCTGAACGCGGGCAAAGTCGTGACTTGTTTTGTGTGGGCTTTGCAGCCGAAACCCAAGACCTTCTGGCTAACGCACAAGAAAAACGGCTGCGTAAAGGCGTGCCCTTGCTGGTGGGCAATATAGGGCCTGCAGCTTTTGGTCAGGATGACAATGCCCTTGTGCTGGTGGATGAATCAGGAACTTGCGAACTGGCACATGCCAGTAAACTCTCGCTTGCTCGTTTATTGATAGTACACATCGCAAGCAGGACAAGGGCTATCGGCTTATCCGGTTAAACCTAGATTCCTCAGTTGACCGCTTGTTATCTTCACTAAACCGTTATGAAAATTGATATTTGTGACTTCGATGGAGTTCACCCTTTGGGTGAGAGCGCTACGCACCCGATTGAGCTACTGGCAACACGTCTGGGGGTGTTGTTCCTCCTTGCAGGCAGTAGCCTGCAGCGTCGTCACGCCTACCCAGACGCGCCGCCAGTAGCCCACTCGGGCGCGTTCAACTGAGGAATCTAGGATTATGGCGCGATAGCCTGTGGATGATCTGTGGTCAAACAAGTAACAAGTAAGGATAGGGTTGACACTATCCTTACCAGACTGTTCCGATGGATAAGCCAGACATCCCTGATGAGATAACACATTCTCTCAGGCTGATTTCCCTCGCGATCGCCAGGCACCAGCGAGCACCAACAGGCCAGGAATCAAAATCATGGCCCAGATAATTTTGTCCAAGTGCAGCTTGACCCAGGGAATGTTGCCAAAAAAATAGCCCACAGTGACGATGCCGCCCACCCACAGTATGCCGCCTGTCACATCAAAAAGCGTAAAGCGGCTGCGTGTCATTTGCGCCACGCCGGCCACAAAGGGTGCAAAGGTGCGCAAGAACGGCATAAACCGTGCGGCCACAATGGTGATACCGCCATATTTCTCGTAAAACGCATGAGCTTGCTCAAAGGCTTTTTTATTGAACCACCGTGAGTTTTCCCAACCAAAGACCTTAGGGCCGAAATAACGGCCAATGGTGTAGTTGGACTGATTGCCTAAAATGGCAGCCGAAAGCAGCAACCCTATCGACAGTGGGTAGCTCATCAGCCCTACACCGCACATGGCACCCACCACAAACAACAAAGAGTCGCCGGGTAAAAAAGGCATCACCACCACGCCGGTTTCAATAAAAATAATCAAAAACAGCAGCGCATATACCCAAGCGCCGTAGGCTTGCACAAACGCTTGCAGGTGTCGGTCAACATGCAAAATAAAATCAAACAAGGTCAAAAGGATATCCATGGGGCTAGATTATCCTAGATTCCTCAGTTGAACGTGTCGCCAGTAGCTCAATCGGGTGCGTAGCGCTCTCACCCAAAGGGTGAACTCCATTAAAGTAATAAATATCAATTTTCATAACGGTTTATAGAGACAAAAAAGCCCCGCAAAGTTAAGACTTTGGGGGCTTGACAAACAAGATACTGCGCCTGTGACACGCACGGGCGCAGTCAGCCGTTTGGGGTTTACATGCCCATTCCGCCCATACCACCCATGTCACCACCGCCCATACCGCCACCCATGCCGGCTGCTGGTTCATCCTTTGGAGACTCAGCTATCATACATTCGGTGGTGAGCATCAGGGAAGCCACAGACGCTGCATTTTGCAATGCGGTGCGTGTGACTTTGGTGGGGTCCAAAATACCCATTTCGATCAAATCGCCATAGGTGTCATTGGCAGCGTTAAAGCCATAGTTGCCCGTACCGGCCAAGACGGCATTGACCACAACAGAGGCTTCTCCGCCTGCGTTGTAAACAATTTCACGCAAGGGAGCTTCGATGGCTTTGAGCACCAGTTTGATACCGGCGTCTTGGTCAGCGTTGTCACCCTTGATGGTGCCAGCAGCTTGTTTGGCGCGCAACAGAGCCACACCACCACCAGCCACAATGCCTTCTTCCACGGCTGCGCGAGTGGCGTGAAGGGCATCTTCGACGCGGGCTTTCTTTTCTTTCATTTCGGTTTCAGTGGCAGCACCGACCTTGATCACAGCCACACCGCCCGCCAGCTTAGCTACACGCTCCTGGAGTTTTTCACGGTCGTAGTCGCTGGTGGCTTCTTCGATTTGCACGCGAACCTGCTTGACGCGCGCTTCAATGTCAGCCGCAGCACCTGCACCGTCAATGATGGTGGTGTTTTCTTTGCCTACTTCAATGCGTTTGGCAGAACCAAGATCAGCCAAAGATACTTTTTCAAGGGTCAGGCCAACTTCTTCAGCAATGACTTTGCCGCCCGTCAGAACGGCGATGTCTTCCAGCATGGCCTTGCGACGGTCGCCAAAGCCAGGAGCTTTGACAGCGACCACTTTCAAAATACCGCGAATGGTGTTCACCACCAAAGTAGCCAAGGCTTCGCCTTCAACATCTTCAGCAATGATCAACAGGGGACGACCTGCTTTGGCCACTTGCTCCAGTGTGGGGAGAAGGTCGCGGATATTGCTGATTTTCTTGTCAAAAAGCAGAACGTAGGGGTTATCCAGCAAAGCAGCTTGCTTTTCAGCATTGTTGATGAAGTAAGGGGAGAGATAGCCACGGTCAAACTGCATACCTTCAACCACGTCAAGTTCGCTGTCGAGTGATTTGCCGTCTTCTACAGTAATCACGCCTTCCTTGCCAACTTTGTCCATGGCATCGGCAATGATTTTTCCAATGGCTTCATCGGCATTGGCAGAAATAGAGCCAACTTGCGCAATTTCCTTGGATGTTGTGGTGGCTTTGGAGGCCTTCTTCAGTTCGACGACCAAGGCGGTTACGGCTTTGTCGATACCGCGTTTCAAATCCATCGGGTTCATGCCGGCGGCCACATACTTCATGCCTTCGCGAACGATGGCTTGAGCAAGCACGGTGGCGGTGGTGGTGCCGTCGCCTGCCACGTCAGAAGTCTTGGAAGCCACTTCCTTGACCATCTGCGCACCCATGTTTTGCAGTTTGTCTTTGAGTTCGATTTCCTTGGCCACGGAAACACCGTCTTTGGTGACGGTGGGAGCACCGAAGGAACGCTCCAACACCACATTACGGCCTTTGGGGCCAAGGGTGACTTTGACCGCGTTGGCCAAAATATTCACACCTTCAATCATGCGTGCGCGGGCTTCGCCGCCGAAAATTACGTCTTTTGCTGCCATGTTAGGCTCCTAAAAAAGTTTAAATGAAATTGAACGCTAGGGCGCATGGATACTGCGCAACCAGCTATTAAATAAAGAGTGATTGGATTACTTTTCAACAACTGCGAAAAGATCATCTTCTTTCATGACCAGCAGCTCGTCGCCATCAACTTTGACGGTTTGGCCGCTGTACTTGCCAAACAACACACGGTCGCCGACCTTGACGCTCATTGCGCCAAGTTCGCCTTTGTCGTTCTTTTTGCCAGGGCCAACAGCCAGCACTTCGCCTTGATCAGGCTTTTCAGCAGCGCTGTCTGGAATAACAATGCCCGAGGCAGTTTTGGTTTCATTCTCAACACGTTTAACAATCACACGATCGTGCAAGGGACGAAGTTTCATAAATATCTCCTAAAGTTTTGAAACAAGGGTAAAAACTCACCACACCAACAAAGTGAGTTGGCTGTTGTGAACTTGAAGCAATGAGGCGGATCGACTGTCTTGGCACTCACCACTTGCGAGTGCTAATGATAAGGACGTTTTAGAACTTTTCAAGAGCACACCATGAATTTTTGTGCTGGATGGGGCGGCGCTACAAATGTGATTCGGGGACAACCGTACCTGATAGCCACCGAGCCAGCGCTAACTTCAGAACATTGATAGCGATGGGCTTGGTCAAAAAGTCATCCATACCCACAGCCAGACAGCGCTTGCGATCTTCGTCAAAGGCATCAGCGGTCAGAGCAAGAATGGGCAAGCGTGCCATTTTGTGGTCAGATTCCCACTGCCTGATACGCTGTGCGGCGGCGTAGCCATCCATCACAGGCATTTGCAAATCCATCAGGATAAGGTCTGGCTGCCCATCGCTGCCACCGTTGGTAATGGCATTGACGGCTTCTTGACCATCATGCACTGTTGTAACCGTCATGCCCAGTTTTTCAAGCAGAGACTCAATCACCATGCAGTTCACGGGGTTGTCTTCGGCCACCAATACCCTGCCATGCAGTTCCGAGGTGTCCACCGCCACTTGGGTTTGGGAGAATGTGATGTGTGGCACATGGCGGCATTCTTCACCCGGTCGGACACATTTGACGGGCACACGAAACCAGAACCGAGATCCTTTGTGGGGTTCGCTGTGGACGCCCACAGTGCCCCCCATGGCTTTGCTCAAGTTGCGCACAATCGACAGCCCCAGCCCAGAGCCACCAAATTCGCGCGTGGTTGAATTGTCAGTCTGTGAAAACGGTTTGAACAGCAAGCCCTGTTTGTCGTGCGCAATGCCAATGCCGGAGTCTGTGACCGAAAATTCAAGCATAACCACATCATCATGGCGTTCTACCTCGGTACATTCCAGGCGGATACTGCCCTGGCGAGAAAATTTGATGGCGTTCCCCAGCAGATTGGACAGCATCTGTCGAAGTCGGTAAGCATCGCTTTGAAAGCGTTGACCCTGCAAACCATGCCACTGGTAATCAAGCTGCAAGCTTTTAGCCTGCGCTGAACCAGAAAAGAGCGTGCAGACTTCATGGAGCACTGACTCTGGTTCAAACACGACACTATCCAACTGAAACTTGCCGGCTTCAATCTTGGACAAATCGAGAATGTCGTTGAGCAGGGTCAATAGTGTTTGCCCGGATGCCAGGATGGTGCGGGCATAGTGACACCGTTCGTTATCCGTCAGGCCGGGTATCAGCAAGAGTTGAGAGATGCCCAAAATGCCGTTCATGGGGGTGCGAATCTCATGACTCATGGTGGCCAGGAAACGGCTTTTGGCAAGATTGGCGGCTTGCGCTTCTTCTGTGGCTTGCACCAAATCGGTGATGTCAATACGAAAACCTACCGTATGACCGTCAGGCATTTTGCGCTCAATCACGCGCAATATTCGTCCATTGTCCAACTGCAGCACCATGCTGGTATCACCATTGCGGTGAACGGCGAGGCGCTCTGCTATCCATTCCTCTTCACGTCCAATCGCATCGCGGTATTGACCCCTCTGAACAGACGTTCGGATAATCTCTTCAAACTTCGCACCCAGTACCATCAGATCGCTTGATGTGGCGTACAAGCTGCGGTATTTGTCGTTGCACAACACCATGCGATCATCTGCATCAAAAACCACGAAGGCTTCGTCGATGGTGTCGATCGCACCTCGCAAAAGGTCAGCGCTACGCTTTTGTGCAGCCTGTGCCTTTTTACGTTCGGTGATGTCCATGCTGATGCCAATGAAGTGCAGCAGCCGGCCGTTGGCATCATGCATGGCATTGATGTTGCTCCAAACCACATAGGTTGTGCCGTCGGATCGTCTGTTCTCAAGCTCGCCAGACCAGCACCCTGTGGTGTTGAGGGTGTGCCACATCGCTTTGTAATACTCCTGATTTTGTCGATCCGATTTAAGGATATTGGTTTTGCAACCTATCACCGTATCGGGTGATAACCCTGATTGGCGGACAAATGCCGGATTGACCCGAATGATGTGGGTGGTGGCATCGGTGATGATGATGGCCTCTTGCGCACCCATGAACACTGCTTCACTTAAAAGTGCCTGGCGCTGCTGGTCTTTGAGAACGGTGATGTCGGTCGATATTCCTCCTACACCGTAAATTTGACCTGTGCTGTCACGAAGGGGAAATTTGCGCGTTAACAAATCCATCACACCACGACCCTGTCCAACCAGCGTTTGTTCCTCTAGCGTTAGCACTTGTCCAGAATTCAAAACCTGCTGGTCTGTGTCGTTATGCAAAATGGCATCACGCAAAGGCAGAAAGTCTTCCCGCTTGTGGCCAAGCACATCTTCACGGCGAAAACCCCAAAAGTTCAAAAAAGTTTGGTTGGCCAGCAAAACCTGACCACGTTTATCGGCTGCGTAGATAAAGCTGTCGCTCGAGTCCAGAAGCAAGGAGTAAAAACGTTGATCTTGTTCGTGTACTACCTCTATGGTTCGATCAACGAGCATAAGCAATATTCTGCGATCCAGCTTGTAATCAATAGATAAACCCATCAGGCATACATCAAAAACAGGTGTCTGTGTACCTTCTTCAGCAATAATGACCTTGGTGAGTACCTTGGTGTGACCCGGCATCACCTCACGCAACGCTGTATGCATGCGAGCGCGGTCATTGCGATTGAGTCTTTTCCACAAACGCGAATCATGGGTGAGATTGCGGCTTTGCGGCCCCAGACATGTATTGGCCAGATCGTTACATTCATCAACCACACCGTTGGTGTCCACCACCAAAGCCGGCATGGGCATTTGCTCAAACAAATTTTGGTAGCGCTTGCGAGCCAGTTCCGCATCTTGCTGAGCCATGCGAAGTTCTTCATTTTGCAACTCCAGCTCGACTTGATAAATGCGCAAGTCTTCAAGCAGTTTGAGAACTTGCAAAGCTTCAGGAACACCCTCTACACGTCCTTTGTCTGCCAGATCAAGCACTGCTTTCGCACGTTGTTTGAGCAACTGCAGGCGCTCGGTTTTTTGCGCCGTGGATTCTTTAAACTGTTTCATGCTAAACAAAACTTATGAGCTGATCGAAGTGGGGGTGACAGAGGGAACATCTGACAAAAAAGTACAGTATCAGAGTGTTGTGTGTCACAAGCACGATAGTAGTGACAATTTTGCCTTGAATGAATGTTGCCTTATGTTCTGATCAAGAAATGACAGAAGCCGTAAATGATACATGCTGGTATTCTTGCTCAGTGCCAAAATGTAGAGCATGTCGTCGAATTGAGGCCTTAGGATGTGGTCAGTAATAAGTTCCCCATTTGGCTCGTCAGATTTGGGCGCACTGCGTCGTTACAAATCGCTTATGTGGCATGGCCACACCGCGCGATTTGCGCCTAGCATTGCCTCCCAACTCTGACGGCCAAATGGG
>CAIXMC010000014.1 GCA_903920405.1 uncultured beta proteobacterium | reverse complement strand
TCAGGTGTCAACAACACGCTAGACGCTGTGATTGGCCCGCTGAATGTGGCAGCCAAGTACGTTGATGACATTTCCAAGGGCAATATTCCAGCCAAAATCACCGACACCTACAACGGTGATTTCAACACCCTTAAAAACAACCTGAACACCTGTATTGACGCGGTCAACGCCTTGGTAGCCGACGCGGGCATGTTGGCCAAGGCAGCAGTCGATGGCAAATTGGCAACGCGCGCTGACGCCAGCCAACACAAAGGCGACTTCCAGAAAATTGTGGCTGGTGTGAACAACACACTCGATGCCGTGATTGGCCCGCTCAATGTTGCGGCGGATTACGTTGCAAAAATTTCGATAGGCGACATTCCTCCTGTCATTACCGACAACTACAACGGTGATTTCAACACCATCAAAAACAACCTCAACACCTGCATTGAAGCGACCAACCAGCAAGCAGCCGCTGCCAAGGGGATATCAATCGGTGATCTGACTGCTGTGGTCAAGGTACGTTCTGCAAATGACGTGATGGCCAAATCTTTGATTGAAGTGATCAAAGCAGTCAATGCACTGGTGTTAGATGCCAACATCCTCTCGAAAGCCGCTGTCGATGGTGAATTGAGCATTCGTGCCGATGCCACCAAACACCAAGGTGATTTCCGCAAGGTAGTAGAAGGTCTGAATGCCGTGATGGTGGCAGTGAACCTGCCTGTACAGGAACTGCGTGAAGTTCTTGGTGCCTTGGAGGGTGGTGACCTTACGCTGTCCATGAAGCGTATCTATTCGGGCACTTGGGACGAGCTGAAATCTGCCCTGAACAATATGCTCAAGAAACTGACCGAGGTCGTGACAGACGTGAACAGCGGTGCCCAGGCGCTGTCCAGTGCATCCGAAGAAGTCAGTGCCACTGCTCAGTCGCTTAGCCAAGCCGCTAGCGAACAAGCTGCCGGGGTAGAAGAAACCAGCGCATCCATTGAGCAAATGACATCAAGCATTGCACAAAACACCGAAAACGCCAAAATTACCGATGGCATGGCCAGTAAGGCTGCCAAAGATGCAGAAGACGGTGGACACGCCGTCGAGGCCACCGTCACCGCCATGAAGCAGATTGCCCAAAAGATTGGCATCATTGACGATATTGCAGCGCAAACCAACCTGTTGGCCTTGAATGCCGCCATTGAAGCCGCCCGCGCAGGCGAGCACGGCAAAGGCTTTGCCGTGGTAGCGGCAGAGGTGCGAAAATTGGCTGAACGCAGCCAGATTGCAGCGCAGGAAATTGGCGAAGTAGCCAGCAGCAGCGTCGGCCTGGCCGAAAAAGCGGGTAAATTGCTGAGCGAAATTGTTCCCAACATCCGCAAAACATCCGACCTGGTGCAAGAGATCACGGCGGCATCGACCGAGCAATCGAGTGGTGTGGGTCAAATCAACTCAGCAGTCAGCCAGTTGAACCAGACCACTCAGCAAAATGCTTCCAGCTCTGAAGAGCTTGCAGCAACCTCTGAAGAAATGAGCAGCCAGGCTGAGCAGTTGCAGCACACCATGTCGTTCTTTAAACTCGATAGCTCGGTGCAAGGCAAGACTGCGCAGCATCATCTTGTACGCAAGAGCAACACCACCAGCAAAGTGACCAAGGGAATGGTCGCCAAGCCCGCGCAGACCCATGCCAATGCTGCCGGTGACAGTCCTGATGAATCGCAATTCACCAAGTTCTAACAGGAGCAGGCCATGAACGCACTGGTCAAAGCCCATCCCAAAGCGCTAGTGTCTAGAGCTATGGCGCATACGGTGGCACAAACAGCGGTTGAAGAAAAACAGTACCTTACCTTTATGTTGGGTGGCGAAATGTTTTCCATCAGCATTCTGTGCATCAAGGAAATCATTTGGTATGCCAACCTGACGGAGGTTCCCATGATGCCCGCCTGCATCCGTGGGGTCATTAACTTGCGTGGTGCGGTCGTGCCGGTGATGGACTTGTCCAACCGCTTTGGCAAGCCCTCCACACCGGTTATTAAAAGCACTTGCATTGTGATCATCGAGGTGCCCACCCAAATCGAAGGAGAGCACCAGAATATGGGTGTGGTGGTCGATTCGGTTCAGGCAGTGCTGGAAATTCCAACTTCCGAAATTGAACCATCTCCCAGTTTTGGTACCAAAATCAGGTCTGACTTCATTGAGGGCATTGCCAAGGTCAATGGCAAGTTTGTCATTTTGCTCAACGTCAACCGTGTACTATCAACCGAAGAAATCAGCCAAATGGGCCAAGCGGCTGCAGTGGCCATGTGAGTCATGGGCAGGCTCAAAACTTGTCATGATCTTTACTGCTACTGTGTAGGGTGCGAGAGCGTAACCAGTATATGCTAAATACTATACTTTTAGTAGCTACTTGCGCTTATCCCGTAAGGGCTAGAGGCATAAAACCCTCTTAAAGGTGGCGTGAGAAAAGGTTTTCCCATAACGGGCTTAGGATGCCCATCACAGTAGTTTCAATAAAAGGATGGATATGTTCGCAAATATGAAAATTGGATTGCGTTTAGCGCTGGGTTTTGTAGTCGTCCTGGCCTTGATGGCTGCGCTGGCTGTGGTGGGCATCAACGGCATGGCCAGCGTGCAGGGGCGGCTTGATGAAATCGTCAAAGACAACATGGTCAAAATGGATCTCAATAACAAAATGGCCAGGGCGGTCAACGATGTGCAGCGCTTGATGCGTACCCTGATGCTGATCAAAGACCCTGTGGGGCAAGCCACACAACGCAAGGCAATTGAGAAGGCACGCGCTGAATACAACGATGCTTTCGAGGAACTGAACAAATTACCGGCCAGCGAAAAAGGCAAGTCGATGCGCGCCAACATCAAGGAGGCTGCTTTGGTGGTACGTCCTTTGAACGATAAGGTGGTTGAGTTGAGTATTGCTGGAAAAAATGAGGAAGCTATTGCGCTCCTGATGGGGGAGGCACGGCCTGCTGCCCAAAAATGGCAGACCGACATTGATGACAATATTGCATTTCAAGACGAAGGTACCAAGGCGGATTACTTGACAGCGCAAGCTGCCTACGCCTCCGCCAATAGCATGATGCTCAGTTTGGCCGGTGCAGCGATTGTCTTGGCTGCCTTGCTGGCTTGGGTATTGACCCGCAGCATTACCACCCCTATCGGAGAAGCTTTGACCACGGTGAACCGGCTGGCTGATGGTGATTTAACAGTGCGCATTACTAACACATCCAAAGACGAAACTGGACAGATGCTGCAAGCCATAAGCACTATGATTGGCAGGCTCACCCAGGTTGTGACAGATGTCAATAGCGGTGCTCAAGCTCTGGCCAGTGCATCCGAGGAGGTCAGTGCTACAGCCCAGTCGCTCTCGCAAGCCGCTAGCGAACAGGCTGCAGGCGTGGAAGAAACCAGCGCCTCTATCGAGCAAATGACATCTTCCATTGCTCAAAATACCGAAAACGCCAAAATTACCGATGGC
>CAIXMC010000013.1 GCA_903920405.1 uncultured beta proteobacterium | reverse complement strand
GGTGCCATGCAAGATGCCGAGGCCGGTTTTGTCGCATTGATCGAATTGATCGACAAAACCCAGCGGCTCGCCGATGCACAGTTGGGGCGAATTCACGAAACCGATGCCAATGGTGACGAGCTGGCTTCCGTTATGAATGAAAAACTGATGTTCGACCAGCAGGTTGGAACGATTCTGGAAATGTTTGTGTATAACAAAGGCTTGGAGCATGATGCCAACCTTGGCCGCATGAAACGCTTGCATGAGGTCAAGGATATGAGCGTTTTGGTGTCGGATATCTCGGATGTAGCCAGGCAAACCAATATGCTCGCCATCAACGCGGCCATTGAGGCGGCACGGGCAGGCGACACAGGCCGCGGCTTTGCCGTGGTGGCCGCTGAAATCAGAAAGCTGTCAAAGCACACGGCCGGGTTGGCGGTTGACATTGCCGCACGCATCGCTGCAGCGACGCAAGGAATCGATGCCGAGCTACGCGAAGCCACGAATATGGAAGCTCATGAAGCATCTGCCAACAGCATCAACAATGTCATGGTGCAAATCAAGGAGATGCAGGTTCGGTTTAAGGCGGCCACTGCCCATATGCTCAAAGTATTCAGTGAAATCAAGGCGGGCCATGACGATATCCTGATTTCTTTGTCCGATGCTTTGGGCCACGTGCAACTCCATGACGTGCTACGGCAACGGGTGGATCTGGTGGAAGAAGCTTTGGCTGAACTCAACGAGCATCTGAGCGATGTCGCCACCCAGCTTGAAAACGGACGCTGGGAATCCACCCGGTTGACCAACCTGAAACAAAAGCTCGACATCCAATTAGAACGCTACGTCATGCAAAGCCAGGTGGACACACACCAGCAAGTCACCGGTGGCACAACGGTCAGCAGCAACATCCGCCCCAACATCGAACTGTTTTAAATTTTAAGGATATTGGTCAGAAGTTAGATTTTGGCGCACTGCGTTGTTACAAATCGCTTATGTGGCTGGGCCACACTTCAAGACAAATTGAATGGCCACAAAATTAAAAATCAAATTTTCGGCAATCCAGACAGGGTGGGCTAATTCATTCGCCCATTTAAGGCATTGGAACAATGGCCTCGGCGTAGTCATACAGCGCACTCAAAATGCCTTGGCCTCGCTCATCAACTGACGACTCCAATTGATCCAGTTCTTCAAAAAATGCCGACACAGTGCATTTCCCACCTTCTCCATCCAACAGAATTTTTGCGCGGTGCGCCTGCCAAAGCTGCTTTTCCTGATCGGACAAACTATCAGGAAAATTGCGTGCTCGGTAGCGCCATAGCAGCTCAGGCAAGCGGGTATCTTCAAACTTGGGGCGCGCCTTTGCCAATTGGGCAGGGGTACTTTGGCGCAGGGTACACAAAAGGCGACGGTCAGCGTTGCCTATAAAACCGCTGTACAAATCTTCATCCACATCCACCCAAGTGGCCTCGCGTTGGTAAACCTGTTCCCAAATGGCGCTCATGTCTGGCAGATCGCGCGCATATGCTGCGTGTTGTAACTGCGCTGGCAGGTCAATGCCCCAGCGTTGTGCCATTGAATCCGTTAACACTTTCAAATTTCGCATCACCATGGGCGACTTGTTCAGGTGAACAGATTTCACGGGCAACCGGCTCACGCCCTCCGGCAAATCAGCAGTTTTGGTGAATAGGCGCAGACGAATTTGATCGGCATTCAAACTGCCCAGTTCACGCGGATGGTGTGCCAGGTCCCAGGCCAGCAGTTCATTTTTATTGCCCGGGTGCATGGCCAGCGGCCACATGAGCGCCAGACAACCGCGCTCAGGAGCAAACATGCCAGAAATATGCCAAAAAGGCTGGGCGTTGGACTGCGTGGTTGGCAATCCCAGTTCAGTCATCACGCGGTTTTTTTTGTGTAAGCCAAAACAAAAGTCAAACAGTTTGGGTTGAGTCGTTTTAATCAGTTTGGCCAGCGCCATCGTCGCGTACACGTCACTCAGGGCATCGTGGGCTGACTCATGCACCAAAGCATTGGCAGTGCTCAAGTCAGTCAGCTTGAAGCTGGGTTTTCCCTGTTCAGTCACAGGCCAACGGATACCGTCAGGCCGCAAGGCGTAGGCGGTGCGCACCACATCCAGCAAATCCCAACGGCCGCACTCGTTTTGCCATTCGCGAGCGTAAGGGTCTATCAAATTGCGCCAAAACATGAAACGGGTCATTTCATCGTCAAAGCGAATGGTGTTGTAACCCACCCCCACAGTGCCAGGCCAGGCCAGTGCTTGTTCAATTTTTGCTGCAAACTCATATTCAGGGATACCCTTTTCCAGGCATTCTTGCGGAGTGATACCCGTGAGCAAGCAGGCCTGTGGCTCTGGCAAAAAGTCATTGGCAGGCTGGCAATACAGCACCATGGGATCGCCTATCTGGTTCAACTCAGCATCCGTGCGAACAGCGGCAAACTGCGCCGGCCGCGCACGGCGCGTGTTTGCACCAAAAGTTTCGTAATCGTGCCAAAGGAAAGTATGCATAGGGATCAAGGGAGTGCTTTAGTTGGCGAGCTTTGCCAGACGATGGATGGGTGTCAGTAGGGTTGGCATGTGCCGGATGGGTGGCATATGGTGTTATTGTGCCGCAAAGCTGTTTATCGGTTGCGTCAAGATTCAATGCTTTTCATGTAATATGTTGATTTATAATTGATAAATATCGACCAATTTAGGCAATGCCTTCAAGGCATTGTGTGTGATGGCCTTTGCCAAATCGTCTGTGCTTATAGCGCGCAGGGCGGCCAGTTCCATCCCGATACGTGGCAGTTCGGCGGGGGAGTTGATGCCTTGTGGCTCTCCTGCTTCGCGCTGTGCTGCGGTTTTGTAGAGCCATTGGGGTGGAACGTCAGGCGCGTCCGTTTCCAACACCATGGCACTTAGCGGTAAGGCAGTCGCCAACTGTCGCAAATGCAATGCTCTGGGGTAGGTCAATGCACCGCCAAAACCCAGTTTGAGACCCACATTCAGAAAGGCTGTTGCCTGCTGCCAACTGCCGTTGAACGCATGGGCAATGCCGCGCCAGCCCAATGCAGGAGCCTCACGGCGCAGGCCTTGCAGAACATGATCGACCGACTTTCGCGTATGCAACAGTACCGGCAAGTGGTATCGGCGTGCCAGTTTGAGCTGTTCATGGAAAAAAAATTCCTGACGCTCGCGCAAAATGCCTGTATTGATGGCGGCATCAAAAAAATCCAGTCCAATTTCACCCACGGCAACCAGTCGCACATCATCCTGGTACTGGTTGAGCGTGGCATCAAGGATAGCCACATCATCGTCATGGGCATGCGCCACAGACAGCGGATGAATGCCCAGTGCATAACTGTGATTTTGAGAATGTGCCAGGTTGCGAACAGCGTCAAAGTTGGCCACGTGGATGGCAGGAATCACACAATACACTATATTTTCAGTAGCTACCAACGCTTGCCTGGTATGGGCTGGAGGCCAAAAGTCTTGTGCATCCAGATGACAATGGGTGTCGATCCAAAAGGTCATGGTGGTAGCCGTCAAGATTCGGATAAGGATATGGTCAACAATAAGTTGTGCATTTGGCCGTCAGAGTTAAAGATGCAATGCCAGGCGCAAATCGTGCGGTGTGGCACAGCCACATAAGCGATTTGTAACGACGCAGTGCGCCCAAATCTGACGAGCCAAATGCACAACTTATTATTGACCATATCCTAAGCAGCCCTGCACCAACTGCAAACGGCGCTCGCACCGTGCGGCTAATGCTTCGTCGTGTGTGACCACTACAAAGGCTGTGTTGTGTGTGCGTGCGAGTTCCAACATCAGGTCAAAAACACTGTGGGCTGTGTTGTGATCCAGATTGCCTGTTGGCTCATCTGCCAGCACGCAGGCGGGTTGGGTGACCAGGGCACGCGCAATGGCCACACGTTGGCGCTCTCCACCCGACAATTCAGATGGGCGATGGTGCAATCGGTCTTGCAAACCCACTTTTGTGAGCATGGCTATGGCGGCTTGTGCCGACAAGGCGTTGGCTTGCCGACGTATCCACAGGGGCATGGCGACGTTGTCTTGTGCAGAAAATTCAGGCAACAAATGATGAAACTGATAGACAAAACCCAGATGTTGGTTACGCAAATGCCCCTGTTTGGCCTCGCTGATGTGCGCGAGGTCCTGCCCTAGCAGTTTGACTGTGCCGCTGGTGGGAATGTCAAGGCCACCGAGCAAGTGCAGCAAGGTACTTTTACCTGAGCCAGAAGCGCCCACAATGGCCAGCGTTTGGCCTGCATACACCTCTAAATCAATCCCTTGCAACACAGAGACATCAAGCCGACCTTCGGTAAAGCGCTTGGTCAAACCCTGTGTACTGATGACTGGAATGCCTAGGGGGTTATTCATACCGCAGAGCCTCAGCGGGGTTGACGCGGCTGGCGCGCCAACTGGGGTACAGCGTCGCTGCAAAGGCCAAAAGAAGAGAGATGAGGGCGATGGGAACAATATCGCCCTGCTGGGGGTTGCTGGGCATTTGACTGATCAAATACACGTCACGAGGCAGAAAACTTGCCCCCAGCAAATGCTCCAGTGCAGGAACGATCACATCAATGTTAAAGGCCACACCCAAACCCAGCGCCAAACCACACACAGTGCCCATCACCCCCACCATCGCACCTTGCACCACAAATATGCCCATGATGCCAGACGGGCTGGCGCCTAGCGTTCGCAAAATGGCAATATCGGCACGCTTGTCCGTCACGGTCATCACCAGTGTGCTGACCAGGTTAAAGGCCGCCACCGCTACGATCAGCGTCAAAATGATGAACATCATTCGTTTTTCAAGCTGCACTGCGGCAAACCAGGTGCGGTTTTGATGTGTCCAATCCTGAACCAATACGGGGTCTGTCAGCGTGGCAGCCAGTTCTGCCGCCACGATGCGCGCCTGGTGCAGGTCTTTCAGTCGCACACGCACGCCGCTAGGGCCTTCGAGCCTGAAAATTCGCGCAGCGTCTTCAATGTGCATCAGCACCAGGCCAGAGTCATATTCATAATGCCCAGAATCAAAACTGCCCACCACCGTCATTTGCTTTAGACGTGGCACGATGCCTGCGGGTGTCATCTGCCCGCCTGGGGCGATCAACGTGACCTTGTCTCCCGTTTGCACCCCCAGACTGCGTGCGAGTTCACCCCCGAGGACCACGCCAAAACTGCCCGCTACCAACCGGTTCAAAGCTGCCCCTTGCAGTGACACCGCCAGATCAGTGACTTCTGGTTCAAGCGCGGGGTCAATGCCACGAACCATGGTGCCTTTCATGTCTTCACCGCGCGCCAGCAAAGCCTGAGTAGCTATAAAAGGTGCAGCGCCTGTCACTTGCGGATGCGCCTTGACCTGCGCCAGTGTG
>CAIXMC010000012.1 GCA_903920405.1 uncultured beta proteobacterium | reverse complement strand
GAGCCAAATGGGGAACTTATTACTGACCACATCCTAAGTGGGAAGCCGTCAAAGGCTAACCTCTAAAAACTTGAACATCGAGTTAAATAAAAACAATTAGTTAGATGGTGGTTTTAAAAAAAGCCGGGGAGGTCTGATATTGACTATCTTTCAAAAAATTTCTATTGATTGGACAATCAAACACTCAACATATTAACAAATAACAATAAAAACGAGTCTTTTTTGTACAACTATGGCTACAATGGCCATCGTCGAAAATACACCAAGTATGAATCATGACAAAAAACAAGTTAATCACACCCGAAGCTGAGCCAGATGGTTATTTTGACCTCGGCAGGTGCTATGTTTTGCATCTTCCTCTTGGTATCCATCACCATGGTGATCTTTATTTTCGATCCAACTTCGTCAAGCGGGTAAATCTGGCCGACAAGGCTGAACGGCGCATTTTTGTAGTCGAGCTATTACAAAAAGATATTAACCAGACGCGCTTAGCCGATGTGTTGAATCTGAGCCGTCAGACACTGCACAATTACCGAGAAAGTTATCGCATGTTTGGCATCAGTGGTCTATTTCATGGCTACAGCCCAAGTCAAAGCAAAAGCGACGACTTGCAAAGTCGCATTAATGTCAATCAACGCCGTCCCGGCTCAAAAGCACGCGAACTTGAAGCAATGCGGCGTGCCAAAAAGGCGCAAATCCCCAACGCCAAACCAGATGATCTGGTCTGGGATGGCGGTGCCGATGCCGAGGCCATTTATACCTTGCAAGAAACGTCTATCAAAAATGTCATGCCAAGTCTCCCAGTTCAGAACACATCACCCCTGCCAGAGGCATTAAAGACGCCATCCATGCCAACAACTGTGGCAAAAGAACACTCCACCTTGGATGCGTCACGCACAAATACATCGACCACCGCCGCAATTATTGATACGAATAATGATGAAAATCAATCAGATAATGCATTGCCACATCCTGTGCTGGTGAATGTATAAGTTAGCGAAATTCCATATGCCGACAACCATGGTTGGGAAGTCAATCGCCATGCAGGCATCTTTACGATGCTCATGGTGCTGATAAGCCAAACACAATGGATGCCCAGAATATTTCGATTGTTTGGCAACGGCTGGCGTATCTTCATGGTGTTTGCCTTTATGGCCATCTCCAACACCCGCTCCATTGCACAAATGAAGCATCAACGTCAGGATGAACTAGGCAGACTGCTAGGTTTGAAACGCCTACCCGCTTTGGATGCCTTATGGACATGGTTTCACGCAGCAGCCGATTTGCGCCGCTCCAAGACGTTGCTCAGCGATTTCTTTGCCTATCAAATACGCTATGGTGTGGTAAGCCACCGACTGTGGTTCACTGACGGGCATCCGCTGCCCTATACCGGCCAAGAACAAGAACAAGCAGCACGAAGCACACAGATGCTAATTCCCATGCCTGGACAGACCAACATGGTGACCTGCGACACCAAAGGACGCATCGTGACCTTTGATATCGAAGAAGGACATGGAGACTTGCGCGCACGCATTCTCGACCTTGGTCGCTATGCACAAAGCCAGTCACTGATCATTTTGCCCGTCCAGGTGTTTGATGGTGAAGATGATGGTGCGTCATTCTTTAGCAAACTCATTCAAGACAAAACACCGTTCATCACATGGGAAAAGAACGCCAGCCAGGAACAACTCATCGCCCTGCAAGAAGCAGACTTTACCGACAGCATCACCATCAACGGCATCCACTACAAACTTCTGGAACAGCTCAAAACTGTAACCAACACTGAGCAACCCGAACACCGATTTAATCTGCGTCGCGTGGTCATGCAAAACATGCTTACCAACCATCGTGTCAGCGTGCTGTGCTGGGATGCTGACTTGCAGTTCACCTTGCAAGATATTGCCGGCGGCATGTTAAATTACTATGGTAAGCCTGAAAATACATTTAAAAATAACCAGATAAAACACCAATTCCACTATCATCCAGGCTTTTGCGTCAGTGAAAGCGAACAACAAATCATTGCCAATCCACAAATCCAGATACTTGAGCAACAGATAACGACCACACAAAAGAAACTTGACAAACTCTACAAGGATCACAGCAAAACCAAACCCAGCCAGAAGCAAGACGGCAGCGAGAGGTTGAACTGCCTGCACAAACGGCTAACCGAAGCCATTACTGAAGAGGAAGAACAACTCCAGAAACAAAAAGACGACAAAGCCAAACTACCTGAACGCATAGACATAAGCGGACTGACTGATTACCAATCTTTCAAGACCCTTGACAAAGAAGGCAAAAACCTGTTTGACTTTGTCACGACATCGGTATGGAACGCAAGAATTCTACTGTTGGACTTGCTAGATGATCTGTTTACCAACGACAAAGACAGAGTCGATTTGCTCTATGCCATATTAAATTGCCAAGGCTGGATACGCAGTGATGATCAATGGGTAGTGGTGCGTATGGAACCATTACCAAAATCGTCACATCGCTACGCACAGGAACAGTTATGCCGAACACTCACGGGCTTGAGTGCAAGGATACCTGGTGGAAAATGGTTGCGTATGGAAGTGGGTGATTCACCCATCTGATGGAATGCTTTGTGTTCGGAACTGTCCCAAAATAATGATGTTTTGGTGGTGATTCCGGGGGATGTTTGAATCAACACCTATGTCACTCGATTTCAAAAGCCCTTCGCTGCTATACCGTCTGACACCCTGGTTTTCAGGGTTTGATGGTCCGTTGTCTTTTGCTGTGTTTGTGTTGGCCTGTGCGGGCTTGTTGATCATGTACTCCTCAGGTTTTGATCAAGGCAGCCGGTTTGAAGATCATGCGCGCAACATGTTGATGGCTGGTTTGATTCTGTTTGTTGTCGCACAAATTCCACCCCAAAAATTAATGGCGTGGGCTGTGCCCCTCTACGTAGTGGGCATTGCCATGTTGGTGGCGGTGGCCGTGTTTGGAGTCACCAAAAAAGGGGCACGGCGTTGGCTTGATATGGGAATCACCATTCAGCCCAGTGAAATCCTCAAAATTGCCGTACCACTTATGCTGGCCTGGTGGTTTCAAAAACGCGAGGGACAGCTTCGAGTTTTAGACTATCTGGTCGCTTGCCTGTTGCTGGCAATACCTGTGGGGTTGATCATTTCACAACCTGATTTGGGAACTGCCTTACTGGTGCTGGCAGCCGGTATGTCGGTAATTTTCTTTGCAGGTTTGAGTTGGAAATTGGTAGCACCCCCCTTGATTTTGGGACTGCTTGCCATTGTGCTGCTGGTTGTGTTTGAACCAGCATTGTGCGCAGAAGGTATGCGTTGGCCTGCCATGCGCGACTACCAGCAGCAGCGTGTGTGTACCCTGCTAGACCCCACCCGTGATCCTTTGGGAAAAGGCTTTCATATCATTCAGGGCATGATTGCCATAGGGGCTGGCGGTTTTTGGGGCAAGGGATTCATGCAGGGCACGCAAACACACCTGGAGTTCATTCCTGAACGCACTACAGATTTCATCTTTGCCGCTTTTGCTGAAGAATTTGGCTTGGTTGGCAATTTGTTGTTAATTGCAATGTTTGTATTTTTAGTGTTGCGCGCCCTGACCATCGCGTTCAATGCTCCTACCATGTTTACCCGCTTGCTAGGCAGTGCCATGGCGATGATTTTCTTTTGCTATGCGTTTGTGAACATGAGCATGGTCAGCGGCATTTTGCCTGTGGTGGGTGTGCCGTTGCCCTTTATCAGTTACGGTGGCACCGCTATGGTCACTATGGGGCTGGCGGTTGGTATTTTGATGTCGATTGCCAAATCAAGACGGTTGATGCAGTCATGATATCTGCATGTCAATACACATAAATTTGCAGGTGTTTTGATAAATACGGCCAACCATCGCCATCGCCAACTGCACTGGCTGTCCATACTCGACCATGACAGTCTTTAGGTATGCACCACTTATTATTACTCCCAAAAATCATGGCGACTTGTCAAAAAATCAATCAGTTGCGATGTGTTTTTGGAGCAACAATAAGTGGGACATCCCTTAGATGCGTTTGATGTGAGGTACAACGACGGGGATGCTGAG
>CAIXMC010000011.1 GCA_903920405.1 uncultured beta proteobacterium | reverse complement strand
CGACGTCTTCACCGCCGCCCGCAGTTTGCGCGAGCGCAATAGCTTCACCCGCGACGACGGCACGCCGCTCAATTACACCTTGGTCAATACCCGGGACTGGTGCAAAAACAGCTTCGAGGCCATCAACCAACTGCGCATCAAGGAACTCGCCGACCTCGCACATCGCCACGGCATTGAAACCCCTGCCCTGCAAGCCTTTGTGGATGGTATCCTCTTGCGCATGATTTTTGATGGCGAGCGTTTAAGCGACCTCATGGCCCCGCTGGGTCTGGGCTGGAAAGCCCGCACCAAGGCAGAATTGGCTTTGATGGAAGAGCTGGCCCCGCTTCTGCACAAACGCGCCCATGATCGTGAGATTTCAGGGCTTTCTGCGTATGAGGAGAACCACTAATGGGAAAACAAACTTCTCAACCCATTCTTTTTGAGTCTGGTGCGCAATGGGTGCGCGCTGACTTTCATCTGCACACCCGTGCAGACCGTGAGTTCAAATACGCTGGCGATGACGACTTTTACAACAGCAGCTACGTGCAAGCGCTGGAAAAAGCCCAAATCCGGCTGGGGTTGATTGCCAACCACAACAAATTTGACTTCACTGAATTCCAGGCGCTGCGCTCCACTGCCCAGAAAAAGAGAATTACGCTTCTGTCAGGCGTTGAACTGTCCGTCAACGATGGGGCCAATGGCATTCATACGCTGGTCGTTTTTTCCAACGACTGGTTTGCGGATGGACATGACTACATCAACCCTTTTTTGACCAGCGCATTTGAAGGCAAAACACCAGCGCAATACGAACAAGAGAACGGACACACATCTTGGTCGCTCTTGGAGACAATCAAGAAACTGGAAAGCTATCACCGCGACTTTTTCCTGGTTTTTGCCCATGTTGAAGACCCCAGCGGGCTTTGGAATGAATTGGATGGCGGCCGTCTTAAAGAGTTTGGAAGTAACGAGTTATTTCGTCGCAGAACCTTAGGTTTTCAGAAGGTTCGCACCCATGACGGTGCTGGCAAAGACAAGCCCGGCCGAATGAAGGTGCAAAGCTGGCTAGAAAAATGGTATCCCGCCGAACTTGAAGGCAGCGACCCCAAATGCATTGACGAGATTGGCCAGGGTAAATCCTGTTACCTCAAACTGGGTGAGTTATCTTTTGAAGCAGCCAAGTTTGCTTTGAGTGACCCGGCTGGTCGTGTTGCAGCAGAACCTCCAAAGCACCATGCCTCGCACATTCGCAGCGTCCATTTTGATGGCGGAATCCTCGACGGGCAGACGCTGCATTGCTCACCTGAGCTCAACACACTCATTGGCATCCGTGGCAGCGGCAAATCTTCGATCCTGGAAGCGGTGTGCTATGCCCTCGACATTCCACGGGGGGAGAAAGCACAAGACACCAAGTACAAAGACGAACTTATTCGGCATACCCTGGGCAGTGGTGGAAAAATAACACTGGCTGCATGCGATGTTTATGGACAGGAATTCACGATTTCCAGAATTTTCCGTGAAGCACCCAATGTCTATCTAAACGGAAAATTGCAGCCCGGTGTGTCGATTCGGGAAACCGTTTTGCGTCGCCCGATCTATTTCGGACAGAAAGACCTCTCCAGCACAGGCGAGGGTTTCGAGACCGACCTGGTTGAAAAGCTGGTGGGTGAAAAACTCCGTGTGCTGCGTACTGAGATCGAAACCCAACGCCAGCGTGTGCGAGAGGCCGCCACTCGCTGGCTCAAGTTCAACACCACCGTCGAGCAAAAGCGCGACTACGATGCACAGCTCACCGATGCGAACTTTCGCCTAAAGAAATTCGAAGAATACGGTATCGCAGACAAACTCCAGAAGCGTCTGGGATTTCAACAGGATGCCGTTGCACTCCAACGCCTTCGCGAGCGGGCGGATAATTTCATCATCGCCCTGAACAGTCTGATCGCAGAGCATGAGGACGAATTGCGTAATGCAGCAGGCTATGTGTCCCGTCAAAACCCTGAATTTTTCACGAATTTCTACGCTGAATTTTCCCAGATCATCACCAAAATTGAACAACTGAAGCAGATCGAACAGGATGCGCGTACAGTTGCCAGCCGCCTCGCCACCCGACAAAGTGAATTTGAAGATGCAAACAAGAATCTTCAGGAAGAGTTTGCGCAGGTCGAACGGCAATTGACCCTAGAGCTGAAGCAAACCGGCATGTCGGCCATTCAGCCGGACGACTTTCTGACACAACAACAGCGCAAAACCAAGGCCGAGCAGATGCTTGAAGCGTTGACCAAGCAAGAATCCCAGCAGGGCAATATCCGTGACGCGCTGTTTGCCGAAATCGACAAGCTGAATGCGCTTTGGTTGAACGAGTTCAACACAATCAAGCAAGAGCTTGACCGTGTGAATACGGGCATCACCGCTTTGCAGATCGAAGCCGAATTCAAGGGTGCCAAAGAAACGGCCATCACCTTCATGCAGCAACTCTTTCGTGGCAGCAATATCCGCGAAACCACCCTGCGTGCGGTCATGGATGACTACGCTGATTTTGGTGGCCTGTTGCGTGCGCTTCCACAAGCAAAAACCAAGGCGGGCAGCACACCTGAAGTCTTCGAAAAAACTTTCATGCAATACCTTGCTGAGTTGGTCACTTGGCAAGTGCCGAACAGTTTCGTGATCCGTTATCGCGGCAAGGAGCTCAAACACCACTCGCTCGGGCAGCGTGCCTCAGCCCTGCTGCTGTACGTCCTGAGCCAAAGGCAAAACGACGTCATCATCATTGACCAGCCTGAAGACGATTTGGACAACCAGACCATTTACAACGACGTCATCAAGCTACTTTGCGAGATGAAGCCTTACACCCAATTTATCTTCGCCACACACAATGCCAATTTTCCGGTATTAGGCAATGCAGAGCAGGTTCACGCCTGCCAGTTCCAGGACGACAAAGTCACCACACACAGCGGCAGCATTGACGCCAGCCCGGTGCAGCAGGCCATCATCAACATCATGGAGGGCGGACAAGACGCCTTCAACCGACGCAAAGAGGTTTACAACCTATGGAATCCACAGAACTTATCGACATTCTGAGCCGTGGCGAAGACAGCCGCCACCAGTTCAAGGAAGACTTCAACAACCCCGATGCATTGGCGGGGGAAATGGTAGCCTTCTGCAATACCGCTGGTGGGCAACTGTTCATCGGCGTGCATGACGATGGTGCTGTGCGCGGCCTGTCGGGGGCGAATGTGGCCCGTCTGAACCAACTCATAGCCAACGTGGCTTCTCAGGGTGTAGTACCTGCAATCAACCCGCAAACGCAAAACGTGGCGCACCCCAGCGGCATGGTGCTGGTCGTGACGATTGCGGACGGTATCAACAAGCCCTATATGGACAAAAATGGCGTGATTTGGGTGAAAAGCGGTGCCGACAAACGCCGCGCTACCTCGCGCGAGGAGATTCAGCGCCTATTCCAGCAAGCGGGCTTGGTGCATGCTGACGAGACCCCGGTACAAGGGTTGGGCGCGGGCGACGTGGACATGCCTTACTTTGAAGCCTTTTTTCAAAATCAATTTGGCCAGGCGACCGCAGATCAAAATCTGCCTTTGCCCCAGTTGTTAAGCAATATGAATCTGGTCAACAGCGAGCGCCTCAACATTGCGGGCGCACTGCTGTTTGCCAAAACACCTCAGTACCACCTGCCAGCATTCATCGTCAAGGCCGTGGCCTTTGTGGGCAGCCAAATCGAAGACGAGCGCTACCTCGATAGCCGCGACGTTAGCGGCAAGCTCGCCGATGTGTTTCAACAAACCTTGGGGTTTCTCCGGGCGAATACCCGCGCCGTACAGGGTGAGCAAGGCTTCAACTCGCAGGGTTCGGCCGAAATACCCAGCATCGTCTGGGAAGAACTCGTGGTCAATGCACTCATACACCGTGACTACTTCGTCAGCGCGCCGGTGCGTGTGTTGGTGTTTTCAGATCGGGTCGAAATCATCAGCCCCGGGCATTTGCCCAATAACCTCACCATCGAGAACATCAAGGCGGGTAACTCCAACATCCGCAACCCGATTCTGGCCTCATTTGCGGCCAAGCTGTTG
>CAIXMC010000010.1 GCA_903920405.1 uncultured beta proteobacterium | reverse complement strand
TGGGCAGTGGGCAGTGGGCAGTGGGCAGTGGGCAGTGGGCAGTGGGCAGTGGGCAGTGGGCAGTGGGCAGTGGGCAGTGGGCAGTGGGCAGTGGGCAGTGGGCAGTGGGCAGTGGGCAGTGGGCAGTGGGCAGTGGGCAGTGGTACTCGATTTCCACTTCCCACTTCCCACTTCCCACTAATCCACCGTTTGGGCTTCAAAGTCTTGCAAATAGCTCACCAACGCTTGCACACCCTGAAGGGGCATGGCGTTGTAAATCGAAGCGCGCATGCCACCGACGGACTTGTGACCTTTGAGGTGCAACAACTGGCTGCTTTTGGCATGGGTCAAAAAAGCATCGTTGAAGCGTTCGTCACGCAGGTAAAACGGCACATTCATGCGTGAGCGGGACTGTTTTTCAACGCGGTTGATGTAAAGCGACGAACGGTCAACGGCGTCGTACAACAGGTTGGATTTGATCAGATTTTGCGCTTCAATGGCTGCAATGCCCCCTTGTTGTTTGAGCCATTTGAAAACCAAACCCGCGATGTAAATGGCATAAGTGGGCGGAGTGTTGTACATGGACTGGTTATTAGCCACTGTTTTGTAGGTCATGGCGCTTGGCGTTATGGGCAAGGCTCGGTCGAGCAGGTCTTCTCGCACCACGACCAGCGTTAAACCCGCTGGGCCAAGGTTTTTTTGGGCACCGGCAAAAGCCAATCCAACCCGCGACCAATCCACAGGACGTGAGGCAATGTGCGATGAACAATCCATCACCAGCGGTGCGTCACATCCCAAAGATTTCAGGTCAGGCAATTCCTGAAACTCAACACCATGAATGGTTTCGTTGCTGCAAATATGCACATAAGCTGGCCGATCGCTCAATTGCCAGGTGGTGGGGCAGGGCAGGGTGGTAAACCCCGTGCCTTGTGTGTTGGCGGCTTCATGCACGGTGCAGTAGCGTTGGGCTTCTTTGGCAGACTTTTGACTCCAACTGCCGGTGACGACAAAATTTGCCGTTTCGCCCCTTGACAGATTCATCGGCACAAAGGCGTTTTCGCCCAGGCCGCCACCTTGCATGAACAACAGTTTGAAGTGGTTGGGTACAGCCAGCAGTTCACGCAAATCGGCCTGTGCTTCTTCGTAAATCTGGCCAAATTCCTTGCCTCGGTGGCTCATTTCCATCACGCTCATGCCGCTATCGTGCCAGTTCAGCATCTCGGCGGCGGCACTTTGCAACACGTCATCGGGTATGGCTGCGGGGCCTGCAGAAAAGTTATAGGGTCGTTTCATGGGTAAAAATAGATAAGAAATATGGCGCTAAGGCGCATGGATACTGCGTTAGTAGCTATTTTAATAATAGCAATTAAGCTGTGGGTGGCTCGCTTTCGTCGGTCTTGTCGCTCTCGTCACTCTTGTCATCGTCGGTGGATTCAGGTGCAACAGGGTTGGCTTCGTTTTCAACAATGCGTTGCAAGCCGCTCAATTGAGAGCCTTCATCCAGATCAATCAGGGTCACGCCTTGCGTTGTGCGGCCAATTTCCTTGATTTCGCTCACCCGCGTGCGCACCAAAACGCCCTTGTCGGTAATGAGCATGATTTCATCATCGGCATGAACCAGTATGGCTGCGACCACTTTGCCGTTGCGATCTGACTGCCGAATGGCAATCTTGCCCTTGGTGCCGCGACCATAACGGGGGTATTCGGAGATGCTGGTGCGTTTGCCGTAGCCATGTTGTGTGGCAGTCAAAACGCTGAGCGATTCATCTTCAGCCACCAGCATGGCAATCACGCTTTGACCCTCGTCAAGATTCATGCCTTTGACACCGCGCGACAAGCGACTGTGCGCTGTCACTTCGTCTTCGTTGAAGCGCACAGCCTTGCCGCCATCGCTAAACAGCATGACATCGTGCTTACCGTCTGTGATGGCTGCACCAATCAAAAAGTCGCCCTCGTCCAAATGAACCGCAATAATGCCGACCTTGCGGGGATTCTTGAACTCAGTGAGCGGCGTTTTCTTGACCGTGCCCATGCTGGTGCCCATGAACACAAAGTGGTCTGCCGGAAAACTGCGTTTTTCACCGGTAAGCGGCAGCATCACAGTGACTTTTTCACCCTCTTGCAAGGGGAACATATTGACGATGGGACGACCGCGAGAGCCACGAGATCCTTGCGGAACTTCCCAAACTTTGAGCCAGTACATGCGGCCACGGTTGCTAAAGAACAAAATGTAGTCGTGCGTGTTGGCAATAAAGAGCTGATCGACCCAATCGTCTTCTTTGGTGGCGGTGGCCTGTTTGCCACGTCCGCCACGTTTTTGCGCACGGTATTCGCCCAGGGGCTGGCTTTTGATGTAACCGTCGTGGCTTAACGTGACCACCATATCGGCGGGGGTAATCAGGTCTTCAGTTGAAAGGTCAAACGAGCTGTGCTCGACCTTGCTGCGACGCGCACCCAATTTTGTTTGACCAAATTCTGTTTTGATGACGGTGAGTTCGTCGCCAATGATGGTGGATACGCGCTCAGGTCTGGCCAGAATATCAAGCAGATCATCAATCACGGCCATGATTTCTTTGTATTCTGCAATGATTTTGTCTTGTTCCAGACCGGTCAGGCGCTGCAGTCGCATTTGCAAAATTTCCTGGGCTTGGGTGTCTGACAGTCTGTAGAGGCCATCAGCGCCCATGCCATAGTGCATTTCCAAGCCGTTTGGGCGATAGTCATCCACATTGACGATACCACCATCAGCGCGGGAACGGGTGAGCATTTCGCGCACCAGTTTGCTGTCCCAGGCACGCCCCATTAACGCTACCTTGGCCACAGGCGGGGTGGGGGCATTGCGAATGATGGCAATAAAGTCGTCAATATTGGCCAGCGCCACGGCCAGGCCTTCCAGAAGATGACCGCGTTCGCGCGCTTTGCGCAACTCAAACACGGTTCGTCTTGTCACCACCTCACGGCGGTGGTTCAAAAAGACTTCAATCAAATCTTTGAGATTGCACAGTTTGGGCTGTCCGTTGATCAAAGCCACCATGTTCATGCCAAAGGTGTCTTGCAACTGGGTTTGCTTGTACAGGTTGTTCAAAACAACTTCAGGAACTTCGCCACGCTTGAGTTCAATCACTAAGCGCATCCCCGATTTGTCAGACTCATCCTGAATGTGGCTGATGCCTTCGAGTTTTTTCTCATGCACCAGTTCAGCCATGCGCTCTTGCAGCGTTTTTTTATTGACCTGGTAGGGCAATTCATCGACGATGATGGATTGACGCTGGCCTTTGTCAATGTCTTCAAAGTGGCACTTGGCACGCATCACGATTCTGCCCTTGCCTGTACGGTAGCCGTCTTTCACCCCGCTCATGCCGTAGATGATGCCTGCGGTAGGAAAATCAGGAGCTGGAATAATTTCCATCAAGTCGTCAATCGACGCTGTGGGGTTGCGCAGCAGATGCAGGCAGGCATCAACGACTTCATTGAGATTGTGGGGCGGAATGTTGGTGGCCATGCCCACAGCAATACCGCCGGATCCATTGATGAGCAAATTGGGCAATCGGGTAGGCAGTACCAGAGGTTCTTTTTCAGAGCCATCGTAGTTGGGGCCAAAATCGACGGTTTCCTTGTCCAGATCAGCCAATAACTCATGGGCAATTTTGGCTAAGCGAATTTCGGTGTAACGCATGGCAGCGGCGCTGTCGCCATCGACCGAGCCAAAATTACCCTGACCATCCACCAGCATGTGACGCATGGAAAAATCTTGCGCCATGCGAACAATGGTGTCATAGACCGATTGATCGCCGTGCGGGTGGTATTTACCAATCACGTCACCCACAATACGCGCTGATTTTTTGTAGGCTTTGTTCCAGTCGTTGCTTAGCTCGTGCATAGCAAAAAGCACACGCCGATGAACAGGTTTGAGGCCGTCACGCGCATCAGGCAGGGCGCGCCCCACAATCACGCTCATGGCGTAATCCAGGTAACTGCGGCACATTTCGTCCGCAAGGCTGGTGGGCAGGGTTTCTTTGGCAAACTGGGTCATGGTGGGTGCTGTGAGGCAGCGTAAAAAGGTCAAAACGAATCGGACATTTTAGAGCTTGTCGTTGATTGGCAACACTCCGATACTGGCATCCCGTCTTAAACTGACTTGTACCGTTCAGGGGATCATTTTGATTCACCAAAGCAAAAAGTCTGTGGCACAATCAGATTTAACGTCTTGTGCCTGATTGATTGATTTGGCATTAAGCGTCCAACTCGTTTACGCAGCGCGGCTGCGGATTTTTTCCTGAAGGAGAACCATGAAGAAACTTGACAAAGTAGCCATGCTGATTGCTTCTGCCGCCCTCGCAAGCGCGGCGGGTGCTCAGACCATTGACAATTGGCGTGCCACAGACGGCACAGTCTGGAAAAACGGTACCAACGAACTCTGTTGGCGTGATACTTTCTGGACGCCGGCAACAGCAGCAGTGGGCTGTGATGGTGCCATTGTTGCGCAAAAGCCCGTACCTGCCGCGCCAAAAATTGCGACTCCACCCGTACCAGTTTCTGTGCCAGTAGTTGCTCCACCACCTCCTCCACCGCCACCTGCTGTGCCAGTCAAAGTGGTTTACGCCGCTGATGCTTTCTTTGATTTTGACAAAGCTGTTTTGAAGCCGGCAGGTAAAGCAAAACTTGACGATCTGGTGGGCAAAGTTAAAGACGTTAACCTTGAAGTGATGATTGCCGTCGGTCACACGGACTCCGTGGGCACGGATGCTTACAACCAAAAGTTGTCTGTCAAGCGCGCTCAAGCCGTCAAGGCTTATCTGGTGTCAAAAGGCATGGATCAAAAACATGTCCACGCTGAAGGCAAGGGTGAGAAACAGCCTGTAGCTGACAACAAGACCAAAGACGGTCGGTCTAAAAATCGTCGCGTTGAAGTTGAGGTGACCGGTACCCGCGCAGTTAAATAATGTTTTTATGATTTGCACAAACCCGCTTCGGCGGGTTTTTTTTATTGCCTCGCTTCGGCGGGTTTTTATTGCCTCGCTTCGGGACGTCCCCTAGCGATTTTTTGTGACCTATGTTTAACCCAACATCACACCATCAAGGTTGCCTCGTAGAATTCAGAACGATTGGGGCATCATGACATCGTAATAAACACTCATCCGCATGGGTCATTTCCAAATTTCTATGTACACATCCTCGCGATGCCGCCACAGCCGATGCCATGATGAATGTTTCCTTGACTTGATGAATGTGAATTGATATGAATCTTCCTTTAGATACCGAATGGACTGAAAACTATACTTTCGATGAAATTTCAGTCGGGCAAAGTGCGCGTTTGCTGCGCACCTTGACACTGTCTGACATTCAAAAGTTTGCAGCAGTCTCAGGCGATACCAACCCCACCCACATGGATGCCGAGTTTGCCAGTGCAAGTTTGCTCAACGGCGTTATTGCACACGGCATGTGGAGTGGTGCGTTGATTTCTGCCCTGTTGGGGACGCAGTTTCCAGGCCCCGGCACCATTTACCAACACCAGGATTTGCATTTTGTCAAGCCCGTTCGCGTGGGAGACACTTTGACAATAGTCGTCACGGTGTCGTCTCTTGAACCCGCCGATAAAGTGGTGGTGCTCGACTGTCTGGTCACCAATCAATTTGGCGAACGTGTGGTAGATGGCAGCGCCCGCGTGATCGCACCACAGTCTAAAGTCAAGTCGCGGCGCGTGACGGCACCCCAAATTCAGTTGTATGACCCCCCTGCCCGGTTTCGCGCCTTGCTCGCTCTGGGTGCCAAACTTGAGCCTGTGCGCTGTGCTGTTGTCCACCCCTGTGACGACATTTCCCTGCGCGGTGCCATTGATGCTGGCCGATATGGTTTGATTGTGCCCATACTCATTGGCCCTGAAGCGCGCATTCGTGCCATCGCAGAACAGTCAGAGATTGACCTGACCGGCATTGAAATTGTTTCCCAAAACTACAGCCATGCGGCAGCGGAAGTTGCAGCAACAATGGCTGTTGAACGCAAAGTTGAAATGATGATGAAAGGCAGTTTGCACACGGACGAACTCCTGATTGCCGTCTTGAAAAAAACCGAGCTGCGCACAGGCCGTCGCATGTCACATGTGTTCAGGTTTGATGTGCCGATGTACCCCAAGCCTTTGTTGATTACGGATGCTGCACTCAATATTCGCCCAACTCTGGCAGAAAAAATGGACATTGTTCAAAACGCCATTGACTTTGCCCGCATCATGGGTATCCCCGTTCCCAAAGTAGCCCTGTTGGCAGCGGTAGAAACCGTCAATCCCAACATGCCCTCCACGCTGGATGCTGCAGCGCTGTGCAAAATGGCCGATCGCGGGCAAATCACCGGTGGTCTGCTCGACGGTCCTTTGGCTTTTGACAATGCCATTTCTTTGGAAGCTGCACAAATCAAACAAATCAAGTCTGAAGTGTCGGGTGATACCGATATTTTGATGGTGCCAGACCTAGATAGCGGCAACATGCTCGCCAAGCAGTTGGAGTATCTGGCTGGAGCCAGCGGTTCTGGCATTGTTCTGGGAGCGCGTGTTCCCATTGCTTTGACCAGCCGCGCTGAAGGTGCCTCCAACCGCGTGTCTTCGGCCTTGTTGGCGCTGTTGGTGGCGCACAATTCACGTCGCACACAAGCACGCGTGGTTTGGTAAGTCTTATTATTGACCATATCCCAAGGATTTCAAATGAGCATTCTGACCGTCAACGCCGGGTCTTCAACACTTAAATTTTCGCTCTATCCCTACACAGATAAGCAAGTGCTTCCACAGATTTTGAGCGGCTGCATCGAAGGCCTTGAACCCGGTGGCGCACCCCAACTGACTTGGCTTTGGCAGGGAAAATACCATGCTCGTGACCTGCATTTTGAGCCAGGCCCGGCATTTGCTCAAGCTCTGCATAGTTTGCGCCAACTGCTCGGTGAAATCGACGGTGTCACCACC
>CAIXMC010000009.1 GCA_903920405.1 uncultured beta proteobacterium | reverse complement strand
TATAAATCAATAACTTACCAATCAAGTCCGACAGGCTGCTAGGGCAAGATGGGGCACAAATTGCGGCCTGAGGTGGGGGTCTAAACGGTTACCTTGCACCACTTCACGCACATTGTGATCTTGACGCTTGGGTAGGGTCCATCGGGTTTCAAAATGGGAACGCACGATCAATGGATTCGTGCCAAGGAGCAGTATGCTGTTTTGCTTGGGGATTAAAAAGTACCAAAGCCTGAACTGCAGCAGCCGTGAACGCATCGGCAGAGGGGTTAATCACCATCTGCACACCCATTTGTCGGTGATAAGAGGCAGTTGTTTCAAAATTAAACCAGCATACTGTAGGTATGCCTAATGCGACGGCCATGTGATATGGGCCAGAATCGCTGGAAATCACCAAGTCTGACGCACCAAGCAAACCGGTGAGTTGGCTCAAGCTGCATTGACCCGACCAGTCATGCACCTCACAGAACATGCCTTGTGCGGCAAGTGACTTGGCAAATTCAGACTGAAACTCAACATTGACCGTCTTTTCAAAATCAGCCCCTGACAAATGCAGCCTGAAAGGAAAGCGTCGGTACAGCGCCACCATGCCATCCACCAAAGGCTGCATGGCCGGACGCTTGGGTAAAGCACCGTTGGTGCCGCAACCAATATTCAGCGTCACCCTCATCATGTCATGGTCATCAATCAAGTGCTTTTGTTGCCAGGCTTGCCCCGCATCACTCACACGCAAATTGATGGGGATGCCATTTCGATCAATGCCCAGCGCGGCCAAAGCAACAAAATCCTTCTCGGTGTAGTCCATAGGCGCAATTAAACTTTGTCGCTGACAGTAAAGCTCCACCGATGGTGACCCATGGGTATAAAACAGTTTGCGCAGCACAAATTGGGCAATGCCAACCGATACGGCTTTCTTTTGCCGCGCCAGCCGCCAGGTCAGCAGCGTGGTGCGCATACCAGCAGGTTCAAAATCAATGATCAGATCAATCGGCGTAGAGTGCAGCACCACGTCAACGGCTTGATCAACCGCCATACGGGGCAGGCGTTTGCTGGCAGGTGCATCCGGTGCATCGGTTGTTACCGCCACAAAGTGCGCGCTGGTCAGTAAATGATGTTCACGAATCAGTTGCTCAGTCGGGTAACCGGGGTGACGGCTCAAAAACAGCAAATGCAACCGAGCATCTGGCCAACGTTGTTTCAATGCAGCCCAAGCAGCCGAGCTACGCAACACATCGCCAATGCCCATGCTGTGAGACTTGATAAGCAAAATGTTGGCGGGGTTCATGATCACTTTGAATCAGACCCTCTTTCACGTTAATGCAGCAAAGGCCAGTGCCTTGATGTCTTCAACGCTGCCTGTGCCGCTGATGGCGCGGTATTGGGGCGCTTCATGGGGCGCGGCTTTGGCCCAGGATGCGTAGTAATCTACCAGGGGGCGGGTTTGGGCGCTATAGACATCCAGCCGTTTTTTGACGGTGTCTTCGTGGTCATCAATACGTTGCACCAGGGGTTCGCCGGTCACATCATCCACGTCAGCTACTTTGGGTGGGTTAAACGTGACGTGGTAAGTGCGACCGGAGGCAGGGTGTGATCGTCTGCCGCTCATGCGTTCCACAATGGCTTCAAAAGGCACATCAATTTCAAGAACATAGTCAATTTTGACGCCGGCTGCCTTCATGGCATCGGCTTGGGCAATGGTGCGTGGAAAGCCATCAAATAAAAATCCGCTGGCGCAGTCTGGCTGTGCAATGCGTTCCTTGACCAGGTTAATGATGATGTTATCGCTGACTAGGTGGCCTGCGTCCATCACCTGTTTGGCCTCCAAGCCCAAAGGTGTTTTGGCCTTGACGGCTGCGCGCAACATGTCTCCGGTGGAGATTTGTGGAATGTTGTATTTTTGGCAAATGAACGTGGCTTGCGTTCCTTTACCAGCGCCTGGTGCGCCCAACAAAATGAGTTTCATGCTTGTCCTTGAAAAATGAATGAAAAAAGAAAAGGGGGATGAAAAAGATCAGTAACCCAATGCCCGCCGTACCCGTTCAAGGTCTTCAGGGGTATCAATGCCCACACTGGCATCGTGATCAGTCACATGCACTGCGATAAGCTCCCCATGCCACAAGGCACGCAGTTGTTCGAGTGACTCGGCGCGTTCCAGCGGCGAGGGCGTCAGTTTTGTAAATTGCCGCAAAAAACGGGCACGGTAAGCATACAGGCCAATGTGCCGTAAAGGGGCCGGGCTGGGCAATTGGTCGGGAGCGTCTCGTAGAAAAGGGATACTGGCACGGCTGAAATACAAGGCAAAACCGTTGGTCTCCAGCACGACTTTGACCACATTGGGGTTATGAAAATCTTCGACTGAAGTGATAGCTGTTGCGGCCGTACTCATGCAAGCAGATGGCATATTGTGCATAATCTTTGCAACGGCCACCACGAGTTTCGGCTCTATCAGAGGTTCGTCGCCTTGTACATTGACCACAATGGCATCGTTAGGCAGTTTTAACAGGTCACAGGCCTGCGCGACGCGATCCGTGCCAGAGGCATGGTCAGAATGCGTCAGCAGGGCATCAACGCCCCAATGCTGGCAGACATCAATGATTTGTGGACTGTCAGTCGCCACCACCACCTTTGCCAGTCCCCCTTTGCTACCGATGGACAACACCTTTTGTGCGACGCGTACCACCATGGGAATTCCAGCAATATCGACTAAGGGTTTGTTGGGCAGGCGCGAAGATGCCATCCGCGCTGGAATGATGACGGTGAATTTCATGCTTACAAGCCCAATTCTTCATCGGTCAATGGGCGTGCTTCGCATTCCAGCAAAATGGGAATGCCATCGCGCACTGGATAGGCCAGCCGTGCGCTGTGCGAAATCAGCTCTTGGGTTTCGCGTTTGTATTCCAAATGCCCCTTGGTGACGGGGCAAACCAGCAAGTCAAGAAGTCGTGTGTCCATGGGCGTGATGATAACTGGCCAAAAGTCTGTGTATCTGTTGATCAAATGCGGCCCAAAACGCAGGTTCAGGCTCAAAGACCAGGGAAACCGCCAGTGCATCCGGTCGGATAGGCCATAATTTGACGGCATCTTTTTCAGTGCAAATCAGGCTGTAACGCTTATCCAGTATGCGTTGATAGCTACTGAAATCATAGTGATCTGGCAGGCTCAATGTGTCAGCCAGAGGGACGCCTTGTTCACGCAGCATGGCAAAAAAAGTTTCGGGTTGAGCAATGGCCGCCAACGCCAAGAGGGGATGTGAGTGCGCGTGTGCCAACTCGGCCAGCAGCACCGTGCTGCCATCTGCACGAATGGCTGTTGCACCCAAACTTCGTCGGGCGGTCAAGCCGGCAAAAGAGGGATGTGCGCCGGTGTGAAGAAGCAGGTCTAGTGAACGTGGCCAGGCTTCACGCAATGGCCCGGCGGGCAATAAAAAGCCGTTGCCCACCCCTCGGTCATCAAACACTCCAATGTCTAGGTCTCGCTGCAAAGCCAGGTGTTGCAGTCCATCATCACACACCAGTATTTGGATAGGGGGCACTTGGGCCAACAGCATTTTTCCGGCCAGAATGCGCGGATGCCCCACCACCACGGGCGCGCCGGTGCGCTGGTGAATCAGTGCGGGTTCATCCCCCACATCGGCAACAGGCATCTTGGCGAGGACTCGCACACAAGAAGTGCTGCGTCGTCCATAACCGCGTGAAATAACACCCACTGCAATGCCCTGTGCCTGCAGATGCTGGACCAAAGCGATGACCAAAGGCGTTTTGCCAGCACCGCCGGCCACCAGATTGCCAACGACTATGACGGGAACAGGCAGACGGTCACTGTGAAACCAACCCCGGCGAAAGCCTTGTTGGCGCAAACGCACCATAGCGCCATACATCAAAGAAAGAGGCCACAACATCCAGGCCAGCCAGCCGCGCTGCAGCCAGGCCGTGCGCATGATGCGCTCCAGCCACGCTTTCAGAATCAACCTCATGAATTCAGGGCGTAGCGGCTTGTCTGGTGGACTGGCTGGTAAAGGTGATGCGTGACAAACCCGCACTGCGCGAGGCCTCCATGACACTGACCACGGCCTGGTGGCGAGTTGCTGCGTCGGCCACAATGATCAAAACCGCATCGGGGTCTGCCTTGGTGGCTTGAAGGGCTGCTGCCAACTCTGGCACAGTTTTGGCGCTGATGGGCTGCTTGTCAATGCTGAATTGCCCTTCTGCAGTGATACCCACAACCACTTCTTTGGGATGCTGTTGTTGCGTATCGACGTCTGCCACGGGCAAATTGATTTGCAGTTCTGTAAATTTGCTGTAGGTGGTTGATAGCATTAAAAAAATCAAAATCACCAGCAACACGTCGATGAAAGGAATCAGATTGATCTCTGGCTCTTCCTTGGGGTGCGATTGAAAGTTCATTTTTTCGAGGCGGGTTGCATTCGGCGCAAACTCATCAAATGGTGAAGTAAACGCTCTGAAGATAATTCCAGCGTCAGCACATAAGCATCCACTCTGGCTCTGAAGTAACGCCAGAAAACCAGGGAAGGGATGGCCACAATCAGTCCAAAAGCAGTGTTATATAACGCGACCGAGATGCCATGCGCTAGTTGGGCGGGGTTGCTGGCCATGCCTGAACCCGGGGCCTGCGAACCAAAAATTTCGATCATGCCAATCACGGTGCCAAAAAGTCCCATCAACGGGGCAGCCGAAGCAATGGTGGCCAGTGGATTCAAATAGCGTTCCAGACGGTGCGTGACCAAACGGCCACTGCTTTCCACACTCGATCGCAGTTCGTCTTCACTGCAAGAGGGATTGGCGTTGAGTGTGCGAAGACCGCTGGCCAAAACCTCGCCCAAAGCCGAGCTTTTTTCGAGCTGACTGACCACATCGGGACTGGGCACGGAATTTCGCGTCACACTCAAAACTTCATTCAGTAATTTGCGGGGGGCTACTTTGGTGTCACTCAGGCTGATGAAACGCTCAATCACCAGCGCCAGGGCTAAAACTGAGCAGGCCACCAATGGCCATATTGGCCAACCTGCAGCTTGTAATACAGAAAACAAATTGAAACTCCGGTAAAAAGAAGGAAGAATGATTATGGCGTAGTGCGACGGATCAAATCCGCTCAAATACCACGTCCCACACCCCATGACCGAGTTTCAGACCACGGTTTTCAAATTTGGTCAAGGGTCGATAACTGGGCTTGGGGGCGTAACCCTGTAACTCAGGATGTTGTGTGGTGGCCGTATTTTGGAAGAGAGGCTCTTGGCTGAACACTTGCAAAATTTGCTCGGCATAGGGCTGCCAGTCTGTGGCACAGTGGATGTAGCCCCCCACTTTCAGGCGCGTGGCCAGGCGGGCGACCAGTGAGGGTTGAATCAAACGGCGCTTGTGATGCCGAGCCTTGTGCCAAGGGTCTGGAAAAAAAATATGCACGCCATCCAGACTTTGCAAAGTCAGCATGTGGTCAATCACTTCAACCGCATCGTGGGCGCAAATGCGGATGTTGCATAAATTTTGCTCGACGATGCGCTTAAGCAGTGCGCCTATGCCGGGGGGGTGAACCTCGCAGCACAAAAAACAGGTATCAGGCATCATCGCGGCAATGTGGGCTGTGGCCTCACCCATGCCAAAGCCAATTTCAAGGATGGTTCTTTGATCATCATTTTGGCCTCTAGCGCCCGTCCTGTCTGCATAGGTAGCTACTAAATCAAGAGCATTTGATGTGTAGGGTACTACAAATTGTGGTCCCAGTTCTTGCAGTGCCCTGGCCTGAGCTACCGTGGTTCGACCCTTTCGCTTGACAAAACTTTTGATGGAATGCAGCGTTGAAGGGATGGCAGCAGTCAGAGTGTTCATGGTGGATTTTGTGGGTTGAATTGTAGGCTTCCCCCTTAAGGCGGGACAGAGATGAAATCAGATGCCTGCGCTTGTTACGGCTAATCAGCCAAATGTGTGAGCTTCCCCTGCCAAGAAAAC
>CAIXMC010000008.1 GCA_903920405.1 uncultured beta proteobacterium | reverse complement strand
AGTCGAGGGGGTATAGCTCAGATGGGAGAGCGCTTGCATGGCATGCAAGAGGTCAGCGGTTCGATCCCGCTTACCTCCACCAAGGTTTTCAAGTGTTAATTTTGGTTAATTTTGGTTAATTTTGACGCAAGTTCAAAGGTTTTGACCCCATCGTCTAGAGGCCTAGGACATCACCCTTTCACGGTGAGTACCGGGGTTCGAATCCCCGTGGGGTCGCCAGGTTATCGTAAGCACTGATGCAAGATAATATGACGAAGAGATTATCCTGCCATAGAATGAATATGTCAGGATTCACTATCAGGAGTGGTAGTTCAGTTGGTTAGAATACCGGCCTGTCACGCCGGGGGTCGCGGGTTCGAACCCCGTCCGCTCCGCCAAAAAGCTAGTAAAAACAGTGGGTTACAAAAGCTCGACTAAAACAGTCGGGCTTTTTTTTGGCCATTTCACTGTCCCCACTGTCCCCAATTTGTCCCCAACTTTAAATTTGTGACTATCAGCATGTGCAGATTTCTGCATGTTGAACCTTGTAAGGATGTGGTCAGTAATAAGTTCCCCATTTGGCCGTTAGAGTTGGGATGCAATGCTAGGCGCAAATCGCGCGGTGTGGCCATGCCACATAAGCGATTTGTAACGACGCAGTGCGCCCAAATCTGACGAGCCAAATGCACAACTTATTGTTAACCATATCCTAAGGACTTTGTTTTTCGCTCAAGGCTTTCCTGCACGTTCTGAATTGTTGTGAAAGATTGGGCGGCTGCACACGGATTATGGGCACTGCACAAGGCGCTGACCACAGCCAGACCCTCTGCACCCGCATCAAGCACCTGTTGCGCATTACCTGGGTGAATGCCGCCAATGGCAACAAGTGGCAGACGTGTCATGGTACGCACTTGCCTTAAACCTGCCAGTCCCCAGGCAGTCAACGTGTCGGTTTTGGTAGGTGTGGGGTAAATGGGACTCACACCCAAATAATCCACAGCCTGATGGGCAGATCGCTCCACATCATGTATTGTTTGCACCGACAACCCCACAAAAACATGGGGAGGCAACCATCGTCTGGCATCATCTACTGACATGTCCGACTGACCTAAATGAACACCCTGAGCACCACACGCGAGTGCTACGTCAATGCAGTCATTGATGACTAAAGGCACACAAAAGGGCGTCAAGAGGCTTTTCATGGCACAAGCCAGTGCCACAAAGTCATGTGTTGACAAATGTTTTTCGCGCAATTGGACACAGGTCACGCCACCTTGAACCGCTGCCAACACCACATCGGCCAATGGACGACCCCGCAGGCAGCCCTGATCTGTGACCAAATACAGACGCAACACCGATGACATATTTGTACGCCAATACTCATTTTGCAATGGAGAAACAGCATCATTCATGAAACACTTAGGATAGTTAGGATAGGGTCAACAATAACGTCACCGGTTACACACGATTTTCAAGTTTATAAGATTTGTAACGATACAGTTCATCCAGTTTTGACGTGCCAAATGTAGAAATTTATCGCTGCCCCTGTCCTCAAAAACCACCCACCCAAAAATCAATATGCAAACTCTTGTTCATTCCGTCTGGCCTGTGCGCCTGTTTACTTTTATTTTGGCTGCGTTGGCTGCCGGCAGTGCCAATTTTTGGGTACTGAAATGGCAGGCCTCTCCCGGTCTGTCTGACACACCCATTGCATTGACTCCGCCCCAAAACATTGACACCGCCAAACTTGCGCAATTGCTCGGTGTCAGCGCCACTGCGCCTGCTGCCAGTGGTCCGGGCAAGTACCAATTGCTAGGCGTGATTGCTCAAGGCACACTAGGTAGCGCCCTGATTGCCATTAACGGTAAACCTGCCAAACCGTATCGCGTCGGTCAAAATGTGTCTGACAACCTGGTGCTGCATTCGGTGGCCAAACGCTCTGCTGCCCTGTCCTCTGGCTTGCAAGGCAACCCCTCCATCACACTCGAATTGCCTTCACTCAACGTCCCCAAAACTGCCAAGTAACTTCGCATGGGTGAATTTGATGTGATTGCGCGTTACTTTACGCGCACGGCACGGCGCGCTGCCTTGGGCGTGGGCGATGATTGCGCCTTACTGCAACCCAAAGATGGCACACAATTAGCCATCTCCAGCGACATGCTGGTGGCCGGTCGGCACTTTTTTGCAGAGGCTGATCCCTTCACACTAGGGCACAAAGCCTTGGCTGTGAACTTAAGCGATTTGGCCGCGTGCGGAGCAAAACCTCTGGCGTTCACGCTGGCTTTGTCGCTGCCTGTTGCCGATGAGGTCTGGCTGTGTGCTTTTTCACAAGGTCTATGGGCATTGGCAGATGCTTTTGACTGCGATCTGATAGGCGGCGACACCACCTGTGGGCCACTGAACATTTGTATCACGGTTTTTGGTGAGGTTTCCACGCTGGCAGGCCGCTCGCAGGCACTGCTGCGTTCAGGCGCGAAGCCTGGAGATGATGTGTATGTCAGCGGCACACTCGGTGATGCAAGACTGGCGCTTGATGCACTCTTGGGGTTGATCACTGTGCCTGCTGAAGTGCTCGCAAAAGCCCGTCTTCGACTGGAAATGCCAACGCCCCGCATTGCACTAGGCATGGCCTTGCGCGGCGTGGCGACGGCCGCCATTGACATCAGCGATGGACTGGTGGGAGACCTCAGTCACTTGCTGAAATGCTCAGGGGTTGGCTGCATTCTCCATGCAGATATTGCTACTGGTTTAATAGCTGCTAACGCTTATGCCACGGGGGTTAGAGGCCAATTTGACCTCCAATTGTCCAGCGAACAATGGCGCACTTTAGCGCTTTCGGGGGGGGATGATTACGAACTGCTTTTTACCGCATCTCCACATCAGCGCCATGCCGTTGTCGCCGCAGCACAAACCAGTCAAACCCCAGTGACCTGCATTGGCCGAACAGAGGCCACACCAGGCTTGCGGCTGGTAGATGAGGAGGGGGTGTTGTTGCCCAACACTTATGCGTCTTTTGACCATTTTGCCAAAGCGTGATGGCATTTCAACTGAGGAATCCAGGTTAACTCCAGGTTAACTCCAAGTTAACGCAACATGCGCCAAACCAAATCAACACCAGTAGCCCACAAATCTACTTCCAGTGAGGAGGAGGATGATGTAAACAAGGTGCCGCGCCTGGCCTGTTCCTCGCGCTCGGCTTTTGAACGATCGCGCTCAATCATCATCAGGGCATCGGCCAGTTCGGGCGGTTTGATGCCTTGCGGCTCTTGCACCGCTTTGGCATAACCCTTGAGCGCCTGCTCAACCGCCTGGGGGTCAAGTAAAGACAAGGCCGACCGGCAGTGCGGGCAAGCATGGTCTTTGCGAATATCAACAGGCGCACCACAACCAGAGCAGTAAATGACGGCCACGCGCTGGGCTATGTCGTCAATCTCAGGCTTGGTGAGCTGTCGAACGAAGCCTTTTTCTATCATGAACGACGAAAATGTACTCAATCTGCCGTGGCGTTGCGGGCAGCGATAGGTGATGTAGCGACCGCTGCGCACCACATCAAAACCTTGAACCAAACTGCGATGGCAGCGTGGACAGGCCAGCTTGGATGCCAGAGGGTGAACCTCGTCTTGACGGTGTTCGTGCAGAAGACCAAACAGTTCAACCACCGCTATGGGTGCCAGTTTCATGTTTTCCTGCGGGTCAAACCAAAGACCACGGCAAGCAAAACAGAGGTCAATGTCGACGGTACCTCCCGTGACACTTGTGAACGTTTTCATTGTCATGGGCGATTGGCAAGAGGGGCATTGAAGGGTCATGGTGGCCGCTACGATATTGTCAATAATAAGTTTTGCAAGTGTGATTAGAAGCGATGTAAAGCAGCCAACATAAAGACAGACCAAGAGAAATGTTAGCCGAATTTATTCGTCTTTTTTTACTATTAAAAGAATAGCTAACTACGCAAGCAGGACGGGCGCTAGAGGCTGATTTGTTATACAAAAAACTCATCCAAGTTCGCGCAGATTGATAGGTGAATACTGCCATCTCCACATCACTTTGAATCCAGGATCATCGCAAAATACGATCGTTCAACAAAGTCCAGACAGGTGTCAATTTTTCTGGCAGGCCAGGCAAGCTGCCAAGGTCAAGACGGCTCTCGGTAGGACTGTGAAAATCACTGCCGCAAGAGGCCACCAAACCCAGTTCCATCGCCAGGTTGGCATAAACGTCAGCTTCAGCATGGGAGTGACTGCCAGTGATAACCTCTACACCCAAGCCGCCATGTCCCATAAATTCTGAAAACAGGGCAAATTCTTCATTGGCACTGAATTTGTAGCGTGCAGGGTGTGCGATCACGGCCACACCACCCGCTTCCCTGATCCAGGTGACAGCGTCTTTTATGGTCGCCCAGCGATGTTCCACAAAACCAGGTTTGTTAGGTGTTAGGTACTTGCGAAAAACTTCAGAAGTGTCTTGGCATACACCTGTTTCGACCATGAAGCGGGCAAAATGCGTGCGAGAAATCAGGTCAAGGTTGCCTGCATATTTCAAAGCGCCTTCATAGGCCCCGGCAATACCGACACGCTTTAAATCATCCGACATCTTAAGTGCCCGCCTTGAACGTCCGCAGCGTGTTTGTTGCAACCCCTGGCGCAGTGCTGGGTGGTCAGCATCAAAACCCAGGCCAACAATATGCACTGTCCGGCCTAAAAATGTCACCGAAATTTCAACACCGGTCAGGTAATCCAGTCCAATGGCCAGTGCAGCAGCACATGCACGCGACTGACCGCTCACTTCGTCATGGTCAGTCAGTGCCCACAGTTGAACCCCGTTGGCTTTCGCCCGCAAGGCAAGTTCTTCAGGAGTCAAAGTGCCGTCGGAAAAGACAGAATGACAGTGCAGGTCAGCGTTCAAATGAGATTTCATGGGGCGATTTTAGAAGTGCCAGCCCGGTGGCACTGGATGAGCATGACAGAATGAAATATCTTTTTTGTAAAGCTATTTTTTATTTTTTTAAATAAAAATCAAGAACTTGCATGAATAATTAAACTGAACCCGTGATGCTGCAGGCATCACCGTTGATTTAGGGCGTTAATCCTGCCGCGCAATACTGGTGAACCAGACCAATCAATTCGTCTTCGGGGTAGGGCTTGCCAAGGTAATGATCGATCTGGAGTTGATGTGCGTAATCACGGTGTTTTTGCGCCATACGCGAGGTAATCATGATGATGGGGAGGTCGCGCAAGCGGGCATCCGCGCGTATATTGCGCACCAGATCGAAACCATCCATGCGCGGCATTTCAATGTCGGTCAACACCACTGACGGTTTTTCCTGTTGCAACAATTCCAGTGCGTGCAAGCCATCATTGGCCAATGCCACCCGAAAACCTTCGCGCTTGAGCAGGCGCTGAGTCACACGGCGAACGGTGATGGAGTCATCCACTACCAGCACCAGCGGTGCATAGTGGGGCTGAGACTTGACGGTGGCAACTTCAGATGTGGTGTGGGCTGCCTGCACATGTTGGCGGCTGAAATCGTGCGCCTTGGCACCGTAAATGGTGACCAGCGCCAGTGGGTTGTAAATCAAAATCACGGCACCTGAACTCAATACAGACATGCCCGTCAGCCCTGGCAGTCGTGACAATTGGGGGCCTAGGTTTTTGACGACAGCTTCACGGTTGCCCAGAACCTCATCGACATGCAGTGCAACACGCTGATTGGCGCTACAGACAATGACAACCGATGCGCTCTTTCCACGTGGTTCGACCGTGGCAGCAGAGACCTGCAACAAGGCTCCTGCCCAGAAAAAATCAATCTTTTGACCGCTGTAGTCAAACCAGCCTGATTCATACGCCGTATCCAGTTCTTCCCATGAAACGCGCTTCACCAGTTCCATCAAATTGGCCGGAACGCCCAGTACGGTTTCGCCAACGCGCAACATAACCACTTGTGTGACCGCAGTGGTCAGAGGCAACACCAGGTTGAAACGAGTTCCCGCACCAGGCTGGGTGCTTAAATCAATGCGACCTCCGGCTGCATTCACATGGCTTTGCACCACATCCAGGCCAATGCCACGCCCTGCCAATTCGTTGACGGTAGAGGCCGTTGACAGCCCTGCACTGAATATCAACTGGGCAAGCTGATCATGGGACAACACCTTCTGAGGAGTGATCAGACCACGCTCAATGGCTTTGTCACGAATACGGTTCAAATCAAGTCCCGCACCGTCGTCGGCAAAGCTGATGTTCACATCGTTGCCCTGTTGCAGCAGAGTGATGGTGATGTTGCCTTGGGCGGGTTTGCCGGCAGAGACGCGAATGGCTTCATCTTCAATGCCGTGGCACACCGCATTGCGCAGCAAATGCTCAAATGTGCTGCCCATGCGATCGAGCACGCTGCGGTCAATTTCTTGAGTACCACCGACCACCGTCAGCGTGACGGATTTGCCTGTGTCTTTGGCAGCCTGGCGTACCACACCATGAAGGCGTTCAACGATGCTGTCAAATTCAACCATTCGGGTACGCAATAAATCACGTTGGAGATCACGTGTTTGTCGCAATTGCGCTGCCAAATCGTCTTCAGCACCTGCAACCGATTGTTGTAAATTGTGTTGCAGGCTGGCGATGTCATGCACCGACTCTGCCATCATGCGGGTCAATTCCTGAACACGGGTAAAGCGATCAAACTCCAGGGGGTCAAAATTTTGGGAAGCATCTTGCGCCTGACGCGACTGCATTTGTGATTCAGATTGCAATTCAAGGTCGCGCAATTGGGTGCGCAGACGGTCAAGATTGCCGGTCAAATCACCCAAAGTGGTGCGCAACTGATTGACGCGGGATTCCAGACGTGCGCGTGAAATCAAAACTTCACCGGTCTGATTGACCATGCGATCCAGCAAACGCGATCGGACACGCGTGGTCGATTGTGTGAAATATCGCGATGGAGATAGGGTCAGCGCGGGTTTGTGAGGCTCTGCCACAAACACGATGCCATCGTCTGTAGGTATCCCTTGTTCGGGAAGATCGGACACAGATGGAGCTTCGGGCAATGCCAGGAAAGCTGCAGGTGTCACACGCAGGGCATCAAAAACATGTTGAATGGCATCCAGACGGGTCAATAAAAGGAACATTTCCACCGTTGGAGCAACATCCATCTGGATGTGTTCAGCCGCCGATTCCAATTGATGAACCATGTCGCCTAAACGCATGGCCCCTGCAAGGCGTGCGCTGCCCTTGAGCGTGTGCAAATCACGCAACATGGATTGGCGTGCTGCGTGATCATCGGGATGATGCACCCACTGCCGAAGTGATGCGCTCAGTTGGGGTAATAGTTCTAGTGCTTCTTCTTCAAAAATGGGGAATAAATCAACATCCAGTACATCTTTGACAGTCTCGACCTGGAGGGTTGGCAACAAAGGGGGAGACAAGACAACAGTATCGGGTGTGGTATCGACCGTGGCAAGGGGTTCTGAGGCCGGTTCAGGCAACGCTTCACAGGGTGGTGCTGGCTCTGGTGGCAGTTCTGGCGGCAGTTCTGGTGTGACATCTTGGTTTTGGAGCGGAAAATCCAGCGAGAGTGGCAAGGATTCAGAAGCCAGGTCAGGTTCAGGGGGATGCACAACAAGAGAAAGCGTTGGCTCAGATTCCAAGTCAGTATGGCGTTCTGGCAACGGTTCTGGCTCAAAGGTGGGAAAATCAAAATCCAGGTCAATGGCTTCATCGCGCACAACACCATCATCTTGATCGGTCTGCATGAGTGCCGATGCGGGTAACTCTGTGTTCAACAAGTCACGAAGGGCTTGAATTTGCTCTGGATGGGCAGTTTTCATGAAGCCTGCTGCAAACTGATGCAACAGACTGTGAATCGATTCTGCAGTTTGAATCAACAGCGGTGCATGATGTGTTGGCCCCGCATCCAGCCGTTGAATGTGCATCAGGGCATATTCCAGCGCACGCGATAGCTCGGACAATGACAAAAAGCCTACTGTTGCTGAACTTCCGGCCAAAGAATGCGCCAGGCCCACCGTGGAATCTGGCAGGTGCTGATCTTGTTCCTCTGACCACTCAGTCAGTTCTGCGAGCAATCGATTGGACCATTGATCGGCTTCCTCCAGATAAACATCCAACAATCCTGCATTGACGCTCAATGATCCAATCGTTTTGATAGCGACATCAGGCTCTGGCGGGGCCTCTACAACGGATGGGGCGACTGACACATTCGAGTCAGGCAACACATCAAAATCGAGCGCGAGGAAGGCTGTGCTGATCTCTTCAACGGGTTCTGGCTCCAATGCAGGTGACTGTGGTAACTCTGGAATAGGTTCAGGGGTGGGTTGGTCAATGACAACAGGTTCGTCTAACGGTTGTGCCATGGACGGTTTTGGCAATTGCAAATTGGTATAGACGTTCTCAATTCGCAACAGGTCAGCAGCCTGGCGAAATGGCTGCGCCGACCAGGCAGTGTCTTGTTGCAAGGCAATGTCTGCCACCCAGCATTCAAAACCCTGCATGGCGTGGCCTGCCAGGTGGAGCAGGTCATCACTGACTCTTTTTTGCTGCGGCAACCAGGCATTCATCAATTGCTCGAACGCCCAGGCAGCTTCACCAAACTCATTCAATCCCACCATTCTGGCACTGCCCTTGAGGGTGTGAAAAGCACGTCGAAGGCTGGTTTGCTGATTAAAATCAGAAGGTTGATCCGTTAGTGATGACAGGGTTGCCAAACCGCTTTGAACCACGTCACGCGCTTCATCCAGAAAAATATTGCGCAATTCGTCTTCATCTTCTTCGTGTTCATCTTCTTTGACTGGCTCTGCAGGCACAGCAATCGTAACGGGTACGACGTCTGCGATGGGCGCAACGGGTTCTGGCGCACTCACCGCTTCAACAGATACTTTTTGCCGTCCCATCAGCGATTTGAATTCGCCCAGGTCTTCGTCATACACAAACAGTTTTTTAGCCAACTCTCGCTGATAACCCAGCATGTCAATCAGAAAACCCAACGCACCCAGACTGTTTCCCAATTTTTCAAAGGTGTTGGTGCGTGCTGCCTCGGTATCGACGTCATCCATCAGACACTGCTCTACGCGAGTGCGCATGCGCAGTGCAGCCAATGCAGCCTGGTCCAGCCCCAGCACTGAAAAAACGCCACGCATTTGTGACAGTTGGCCTGGCACATCATGCAGGCCAGTTTTGTCTTTGGGGTTGCGAAAAAATGCGTCCAGTTTGGCTTCAAGCTCAGCGAGCGTGCTGCTGAGTTCATGCACCACACTGCCCATCACCTGTCGGTCACTGACGCGACGGTAAAGCTCTTCCATCCAGCTATCCAGGGGTTCTGGTTGTGCGCCTGCCAAAACAGCCTCAAGGCGTTCGGCCAGTCTGCGCCCACGATCGAGCAACCGATCGTTGTTGGTGTCCATGTCTTCGTAAGCAGCATCAAGGTACAAAACAGCAGTGGCCACTTCCATCGCAAGTTCAGGTGAAGGAGCTTGCCCCGAGCGGGCCACCAGTGCCATGGATTGCGACAGTGCTGCTGCCAATTCACGACTATCAGGATGCAATTTGACGATGGAATCTGTCACCAAAGTAAACTGATCGGCTGCTGTCTTCATGCGTCCCACATCACCACCCGCCAAGGCCGACCAGGTTTCGATGAGCGCAGCAATACGCTTGCGTGCTTGCGTCAGTAAAGTAGGGTCATAGCGTCCAAAGCAAGGTTCATCGTAGTGAGGTGCCAACACACCCAAAAGACCATAAGCTGAACGAATGGTGGGCAGAGCACCGATGGACGACTGCACAGGCTCGGTTTGGGCGCAAAAAAACAGCAAGTCATGCGCTAATCGATCTGAAACATGAGCGGGTCCACGAGCCAAACTTCTGTACTGCGACAAAACATTAGAAGCAGCACGTTTGACGTACAGGTCGGATGCCCACTGCCCACTGGCCACAATTTCAAAATAGGCAGAGGCCAGACACCAGAAAATCCGCGTATGCATATCGGTCTGAGCAGCAGCAAAGCCCAGGCTGATGTCACACATGATGCGCGCCGATGGCCCATGACCTGCCTTGACGATATTGAGAACAAAGCTGTCTATGCGTGAGCAGACGCCGGCATCGTAGGCCAAGGGCTTGACGGTGGCAGCCAGTGGCACATCAATCCATCGCCACTCGTGTGCCCAAAGATCGGCGGGATGTATGCGATCTTCACCAAGCAGAACAAGAACATCCCGGTACTGCGGAAACAAAGCGACAGACGACATCGACCGCCCTTTGAGCAGACCGTCCAGATAATCCGTCAGGGCAAAACTGGCGCGTTCAAGTTTGAGTGCAGCCTCTTCGCTGCAAATGTCGGGGCGCTGTACAAATTTTTGTGCCAAAGACTGCATGGCGCGCAACATTTTGGCGGGTATTTCAAGCCCCACCATTTCAAGCGCCCCCACCGCCTGATGCAACTGCTGTCTGGCAATGCGCAGTTGACTGGCATCAAGCGCAGCAATGTCTGAACCGCGCGCCTCTTGGGCATCGCGAACAAAGCGCCGCAACGCACTGATGGCGCTGTCAAGCGACTTGCGCAGCTCGTCCAGAACCCAGGCCAAAGGGCCTAAATCAGATTCCATGGTTTGGTTTTGACCGATCAAGGCCATATTTGACTGCATAACATCAATCCATCAATACGGTGCGCAGCATTTAAACAATGCGAAATCGAGCCACAGACTGGCGTAATTCTTCTGCCATTTTGGAAAGCTCACGAACCTGGGCTGCTGTGGAACGAGTTCCCTCACCCGTTTGTTCAGTGACTGCAAAAATGTGCTGAATATCGCCTGCCATGGCGTTGGCAAAATTGGCTTCACGAGAACTGGAATCAGAAATTTGTCCAATCAGGTCAGCCAGATGACGAGAGACCTGGTCAATCTCGGTCAAGGCTGTGCCTGCGTTGTCAGACAATTTTGCACCTGCGACCACACCCTGCGTAGATCGCTCCATAGCGCCAATAGCATCCTGAGTATCCGTCTGAATGGTCTTGACCAAAGCCGCAATTTGACGGGTAGCATCTGCCGATCGCTCGGCCAATCGCTGAACTTCTTCGGCCACCACTGAAAACCCGCGACCGGCATCTCCGGCTGATGCCGCCTGTATGGCCGCATTGAGTGCGAGAACGTTGGTTTGTTCAGTGATGTCAGAAATCAATTCTGTAATTTCGCCAATTTCCTGGGAAGATTCGCCCAAACGTTTGATGCGCTTGGCAGTATCTTGAATTTGGTCACGAATCGCATTCATACCTCCAATCGAATTTTGGACGGCCTGCAACCCCACTTCAGCCGCCTGCAACGATTGTTTGGCCACATCGGCAGAGGCCTGCGCCTGGACAGACACCTGTGTCATGCGCGCCGCCATATCCACAATGGATCGGCCTGTTTCACGAATCTCGTGCAATTGTTCCCTGGATGCTGCCAACAATTCTGTGGAGGTGGCATCCACATCGCCCGTGGTTTGTGCCACGCGTGCAGCTGTTTTTTGGACGTTGCCTACCAATGCACGCAGTTCTTCAACCGTGTAATTGACAGAATCGGCAATAGCACCAGTGATGTCTTCGGTCACTGTGGCTTCTTGCGTCAGATCACCTTCGGCAACGGTCTGCAATTCATTCATCAAACGCAAAATGGCCGCCTGATTGGCATCATTGATACGTTTGGCCTCTTTTTCCTGGCGCAGGGCCTGTTGTCGCTGGGCTTCGGCGTTGATGTGTCGCTTGCGGCTTTCTTGCAATTGTGCATAAGACAAACCCGCAGCACAGAGTACAGACAACGCAACGCTGAGTGCCAACAACAGACCAGCGCCCAAGCCGGTGTGGGAAGACAATGCGTTTTGCAAGGCTTCAAGTTCTACACGCAGTTTTTCGCTGTCAGCCACAATGGAGGCTTGGGCTTCGCGAGCTGCCACCAAGCTATTGACATTGCCCAAAATGTTGTTAGCTTGCTGGCGGGTTTCTTCAAACAGACGAATTAACTGCCCCAATTGATCGCGTATTTGGGGCAAGGCAGAGGCATTCAGTTGCAAATCAGCATGACCATAGAGTAACCCCCTGGCGACGATGCCAAAAGTGTCAATGTCTTTGCCCAACAACACAACAGATTCTGGGCTTGCGTCTGGTGAGGTCAAAATCTCATTCGATAACTTGCCAATGCGCTGTGTCAACATGAGCAATTGACCTGTTGCGGCCATTTCGGCTGACGATGCATTGTGTTGCAATTTCAACGTGGCCACCCGTTGTGCAGACTCCAGCAAGCTAGACGATTGTTGCCCCATCAGGCGCAGTGATGCCCCCATCTGTGTCAATATTTTTTGTTGTGACATCATGGTGACGGCATTTTTTTCAGCAAGCGTCACCATGGCAACAGATTTTTCAAGTTGAGTGCGGTAGGGATCAGCGAGTGCTTTCAATTTCAGTTCGGGGTCACCTGATGCCAAGGCACGAACAGACGTGGCGAGCACCTGCACACTTTGAGAGACCTCGATAAACGCTTGCAAGTCGCCCACCACGGCCTGCGATACTGACTTTGCCAAGCGCTGCGAGTGCATCAAGGCCTGACTTATCGCCCCCAACTGCCCTGTGATGGTGTCCGTTCGATTCAACCCTGAGATCGTCACAATGGCCAATGAAAGCAACGACAAGCCTAAAACAATCGACAAAATGAACTGATGTTGTGCGACGGTTTTCACCCCCAAAAAAGGCATGCGGATTTGGTCGCCTTGGTGATTATTCAGGTTTTTTGGTGTGACTGACGGCGTAGAGGGCGCAGAGGGCGCAGAGGGCGCAGAGGGCGGTGTTGGCCTTTTACCGGCACTGGTATCTACAGCAGGAATGGACCTCAGCGAATCGTGCACAGACATCAGGGAAGACTCAGGTGCTGACAAGCTCAAACGTGAATCAACGGAGTCACCGTATCTTGTCATGCCAAATATGTTTTTAACGTAATCAAGGAGAGCCATTGTCGTTACCTCGGAGATCAACCCACATGAAAACCATCACTCACTCAGACACCAATGTTGAGGAAGTGTGGACAGACGGACAGTTTGTACAAATCAATTTCTTGCCAAACAGTACCGTTTGCATCTTGTAAACATTTACCAAAATACTCAGGCGCTGTGGCCTTTGGAGCTTCTGTTTCAACGAAAGAATCAAGACCACGCAAACCTGCCAGAGCATCAACGCGCAAGGCGCAATTGATTTCAAAATCAGCGTTAAAACTCACCAGGCGAGATGCATCAGAAGGCCGAGGATATGTATTCGGATGCACAAAGCCCGCCAGATCAACCACCCCATACAAAACGCCGCGCGAATTGACCACACCCAAAAACCAATGGGCAGCATAAGGAACCGGCGTGATGTTTTGTGCTGTAAAAATCTCACCGGCTTGTGCCAATGGAATCAATACATTGAAGGTGCCTGTTTTGACAGCCAACCAAGAGACCGATGCACCGACATGTTGCGCAGCTTCCAAACGAGTCACCAAGCGCATTTGTAGCGCTCTGAGGCTTTCCTTGTTTCTCATGGCGTGTGCGATGCAGTCAAAGCCTGGATTTTTTCCATCAACTCCTGGGCGTTGACAGGTTTGGTAATATAGTCTTTAGCACCTTGTCGAAGTCCCCACAACCGATCGGTTTCCAAGGTTTTGCTGGTACAAAAGATGATGGGAATATCAGTGTATTGGGGGTCACGGTTGATAGAGCGAGTCAATTGAAAACCGTTTTGTCCGGGCATGACCACATCCATCAAAATCAAATCCGGCTTATCAAGCGCCAGATGGCGCAAGGCCTCTTGGGCGTTTTCAGCAGTACTGACGGATAAACCGTTTTTGTGCAGAATATCGCTCAAGAAAAACAACTCGGTTTTTGAATCATCCACCACCAGAACTTTTTGAATTGTCATGCTGCACTCCCATGTGCTTGTACCCCGAATTGCTGCACGGCTTGCAGCAGTTGATCTTTGGTAAATGGCTTGGTTAAATAATCCTGCGCGCCAACCATGCGACCGCGCGCCTTATCAAAAACGCCATCCTTGGAAGATAACATCACAATGGGCACGCTAGCAAACCTGGCGTTTCTTTTGATGATGGCACAGGTTTGATAGCCATCTAGCCTGGGCATCAAAATGTCACAAAAAATCAGGTCAGGCAAGTAATCACTGACCTTGGCCAAGGCATCAAAACCATCTTCTGCCAGCATGACATTATGTTTGCCAGCTTTGAGAAAAATTTCGGCACTGCGTCGAATCGTGTTGCTGTCGTCTACGACCAGAATTTTTAAATTCAAATCAGTCATGGTTACCTGCCGTTTTGGACTGGCACAAAAATAAATTGTGCATGGGAAGGTTGAGGAGTTCTGCAATGGTACGCGCAAACCCTCTGCATAGAATGCAAAAGAACACGGTACCAGAACACACCTATTGTGATCTACCTTGGCGTTATTTTGCCTGAAGTTTTTGCACGGTATGCTCTTGCTTTCCATAATTTTGGCCGAGCATGTCCTGAAAGACAAAAATTTGGATGGACACCCTGCCCATCCCTTGCTGCCCCACTGAAAAACCTGCCCTATGTTGTTTTCCATCGACCATAACACCCGTCTCTTTGATCGTGCCTGTCAAGTCATTCCCGGAGGGGTCAATTCACCAGTGCGCGCGTTTTGCTCTGTAGGCGGAACACCCCGATTTATCACCCGTGCCCAGGGTGCCTACATTTTTGATGCCAACGGCCAGCGCTATACCGACTATATTGGATCGTGGGGGCCGATGATTTTGGGACACGCTCACCCCGCCGTGGTCGATGCCGTTCAAAAAGCAGTGTGTGACGGGTTTTCTTTTGGCGCACCGACCGAGCGCGAGATTGAATTGGCAGAAGAAGTGGTGCGACAAATGCCCTCCATGGACATGGTTCGCTTGGTGAGTTCTGGCACGGAAGCTGCCATGAGTGCCATTCGTCTGGCGCGGGGAGTCACAAGACGCAGCAAGATCATCAAGTTTGAAGGCTGCTACCACGGTCATGCTGATGCCTTGCTGGTCAAGGCTGGATCGGGTCTGGCCACCTTGGGTCACCCCACCAGTGCCGGTGTGCCACCTGAAGTGATAAAACACACGCTGGTGCTGGAATACAACCACTTGGATCAACTAGAACAAGCCTTTGCCGAACATGGCAAAAATGTAGCCTGTCTGCTGATGGAGCCGATTTGTGGCAACATGAATTTTGTTCGCGCCACTGATGATTTTGTCAAGCGATGCCGCGAGTTGTGTACCCAATACGGCACGCTTTTGGTGTTTGACGAAGTGATGACCGGCTTCAGGGTGGCCTTGGGCGGTGCTCAAAGTCTCTACGCCAAAGCCATCCCTGGTTTTGCACCAGACATGACCATCCTTGGCAAGGTGATGGGGGGAGGCATGCCACTGGCTGCGTTTGGTGGGAGGCGTGCCGTAATGGAACACCTGGCACCCACAGGTGCGGTTTATCAGGCCGGTACGCTCTCTGGCAACCCGGTCGCTACGGCTTGCGGTTTGGCTACGCTGCAAGAAATCAGTCGGCCAGGTTTTTTTGATGATTTATCACGCAAAACCCGTGCTTTCATGAGCGGTTTGTGCCAGGCAGCCTCCATGGAAGGCATTGATTTTTGCGCAGACAGCGAAGGCGGCATGATGGGGTTTTATCTGCTCAAAACCTTGCCCCAAAATTATGCTCAGGTCATGAAGTCTGACGGCCAGCTTTTCAATCAATTGTTTCATGGCTTGCTGAGTCGTGGGGTCTATATTGCGCCAGCACTGTTTGAAGCAGGATTTGTGAGCGCTGCGCACACCCACAGCGACATTGAAACCACAGTGGAAGCTGCCCGTGAAGTGTTCAAAATACTATCAAAATAGTAGCTGTCATCGCATGATGGGTAAGCGCTGGAGGCCTATTTCTTATACAAGAAAACTCATGCCCGCATCAACGCTTCGATGTCTTCTACACCCACAGGCACATCGCGGGTGATGAGTTCGCAGCCCGACTCGGTCACGATGGCATCGTCTTCAATGCGAATACCAATGTTGTGAAACACTTCGGGCACATTTGGGGCAGGGCGAACGTAAATGCCAGGTTCAATGGTCAGTGTCATGCCGGCACGCAAAATGCGCGATGGACGCTCGCGGAGGGTGTCACCGGTGAGCGGATCAACACGGGTGCTGACCTGATGGACCTCTGACGGCTCAAAGTAGGCGCCACAGTCATGCACATCCATGCCAAGCCAATGGCTTGTTTTGTGCATATAAAACTGAAAATAGTTACGTTTTTCAATCACATCGCTCACAGTGCCCACTTTATTTTTATCCAGCAGACCCAGATCGAGCATCCCTTGGGAGAGCACTTGAACGCTGGCATCATGAAGGTCAGACAAACGCACACCGACACCAATAGTTGCAATGGCTGCCTCTTGTGAGGCCAAAACCAGTTCATACAAACTTTGCTGCGGGCCCGTAAAAATACCGTTGGCCGGAAAAGTACGGGTGATGTCGCTGGCATAGCCGTCAAGCTCGCAGGCAGCGTCGATCAGTACCAGTTCACCGCTTTGCACGCAACCATCACCCGCTCGGTAATGCAGCACGCAGGCATTGGCACCGGCAGCCACCACTGACCCATAAGCAGGATACTGAGAGCCGTTCAAACGAAACTCGTGCAGTAGCTCGGCATCAAGGTGATATTCACGCACATCCAGCCCTGCACGAACCCTCATGGCACACCACTGCATGGCGCGAATGTGGGCACAAGCGCTGATATGAGCTGCATGGCGCATGATGGCCAGCTCGTGAGCATCTTTAATTAAGCGCATGTCATCGAGCACACCACAAAGGTCATTCAACAACCTGGGGCACAATGCACCCAGGCGTGCCTTTGAACGCAGATGGCCTAGCCAGCCGTCAATGCGGGTTTCCAGCCCTTTGTGAGTGGCAAACGGATACCAAACGGACGCGCAACCATCTAGCAGACCGGGCAGACGTGCATCTAGCTCTGTGATGGAAAACGCCGCATCCACGTCCAGAGTTTGAGGTGCAGCTTGCAGCCCCATGCGCACACCATCCCAAATTTCACGATCATGGTCTTTGGGCTGGCAAAACAAGGTGGTGTAACCATCGCCAGAAATTATTAACCAGGCGTTGGGCTCTGTAAAACCGCACAGGTAATAAAAATAACTGTCGTGGCGAAACAAAAAGTCGTTGTCACGATTACGAGTTTGCTCATGCGCTGTGGGCACAATGGCCACCGCACCTGTGCCCATCTGGCGGGCTAAATCGGAGCGACGTTTTGCATATAGCGTGGTGTGGGTTGGGTGCATCTGTGGCAATAGTTATGGGGGAGGACTTAGGATAGGGTCAATAATAAGTTGTGCATTTGGCCGCAGAGTTAAAGATGCAATGTTAGGCGCAAATCGAGCAGTGTGGCCCAGCCACATCAGCGATTTGTAACGACGCAGTGCGCCCAAATCTGACGAGCCAAAAGCGGAAAAGTAACGCACGTCAATCAAATACTGCCCACCGTTCACCACTGGATACCCATATCCGAATCATCAGTCAGCAAGAGATTCAGAGACGATCTGAAACCTGTATGAAAAAAGGAATAAAATGAACTTGCTTCTTCGCCCATTTAGATTTGTTTTGCATTTGTCTGTTTTGTTATTCAGTTTTTTGATGGTGTGTTCTGTTGTTTTTATTGTATTTTTTCTTATTTTGTTTTTATCGCTGTTTTTAATTGTTTTGATGGCTTGTGGATTATTTTTGAATATCATTGCTAGATTTTTAAAAGTTTTAAGTGACCCTTGATGAATAATGAATAATATTTATGCTTTACCAGTTTATTTGCAAATCTTGCCGCCATTAGTTTAGTCGGCCTGTCAAGTTGTAACCGTTTAGACGTAACCGTTTAAACCCCTGGCCCAGATGTCGTCATTCCCGCGAAGGCGGGAATCCAGTGTATTTTGGTCTTCATGGATACAAAAAGTCAGTCTGGATTCCCGCCTTCGCGGGAATGACGGTGGCGGGGTCTAAACGGTTACGTTTAGACCGCCTCAGCAAATCAATACATCTACGATGCGGGGTCTAAATGGTTACACTGGAAGACTTGTTTGCTAATCTATTGATTTATAAATAGATTAGCAAACAAGTCCGATAGCATCCCAGCATTGAATCTCGACTCTGACGGCCAAATACCAAAACTTATTGTTGACCGTATCCTTACCCAAAATACACGCTTTCTATAATCCGAACAAGGAGAAGCACCATGAAAACCAATATTTCAGCCCTGGGTTCGCAGTCCACCCAAACCATCAAATTTCCCGCCAAGGTTGCCGCCAGTCTCAAAAATGAAGCTACGCGCAGTCGCCAATCCATTGCTGAATTTCTCATGCAGTGGCGTCACTGGCGAGATTTCAAATTTTGGACTAGGGCTGCTTTAGTTCACTTGGTTCACCAGGTTCAGACACTTCTTGCCGGTTTTGGCAAGTTCAAAATCTGTTTTTCGTGATGGCTTTTATGTCGCATAAGTCTCCCCCCAAAATTGACATCAAGCACGCAGCCCAATTGTCTTTGCAGTTGTCCGGTGATGATGTGCTATTGAACTATGAGCGTATCATGCAAGAGACACGAGGGCTTGGGTCTGAAAATGTACTCAAGTGGTTAGTGCATGCGCAGACACGTCACAACTTGACAGGGCATCAGTCAATCTGGCTGCATGTGACGGTGGCAACCACGTTACCCTTGGCTTGTCAGCGCTGCCTTGAAAACGTGGATGTAAATGTGCAAATTGACCGTGATTTTCGTTTTGTAGGCAACGAAACCAAAGCCGAACACGAAGATGGGTCATCCGAAGAAGATGTACTGGTATTGAGTCCTGCCTTCGATTTACTGGCCCTGATTGAAGATGAAATATTGATGGACATGCCCTTGATACCACGGCACGACATTTGTCCGGTGGATATAAAAATGACAGTGGCGGATTTGGCGTTCGAATCGACGCACGATGCACCCCATCCTTTTGCGGCACTGTCTCAACTTAAATATCCATGACCTGTCGCCCCATAGGAAATATTATTTTTCAATAGTGGCATGACGCATCCCAACCCACATAAAGACTTATCAAATAAGCCTTAACAGCTATTTATTCAGCAGTTTTTTTTACGCCCCCCTGGACAGATGTTCCTTGGTTGCCAGCCACGGCAGTGATGCGATGGGCTATGCACATCAGTTGGGCGTTGGTGTTGGGTGCTGCTGCGCTGTGGCTTTTTGACCGGTCAAAAACCGGCTTTCGCTGGTCAGCAGCCTTGATTGTCGTTGTGTGGACATTGTTACCCGGGCCGTTGTCGCCGGCTTACTGGTTAGGGCTGGCATTTCAAAGCCCAAGTTTGATGAGTTTGGCAGTGTGTTTGATGTATGGGGTACAGCCACTTCACAAACGGGTGGGGCAAGTTTCGGCTTGGGCTTGGGCATGGGGTGCGGGCATTGTTTTGGGATGGGTGTTGTTGGCCGACATGCTGGTGTGGTGGCCTGTGTCGATTTACGCCTGGGGATTTCATCCAATGGCATTGGCAATGGTGTGTGCTCTTGTGATGCTGTTGTGGCTTACTCAGAAGATGGATCGAAGTACCTGCGCTTTGCTGTCAGTCGTTTTAGTCTTGTTTGTCATCACACGCCTGCCTAGTGGCAATGTGTGGGATGCTGTTTTGGACCCCTGGTTATGGATGGTGTTGCAATTTTTTGGATTGCAACGTGCGTGGCGTTTTGGATTACGTTAGGATGTGGTCAGTAATAAGTTCCCCATTTGGCCGTCAGAGTTGGGATGCAATGCTAGGCGCAAATCGCGCGGTGTGGCCATGCCAAATAAGCGATTTGTAACGACGCAGTGCGCCCAAATCTGACGAGCCAAATGGGGAACTTATTACTGACCACATCCTAAGGATATGGTCAACAATAAGTTCCGCATTTGGCCGTCAGAGTTAAAGACGCAATGCTAGGCGAAAATCGTGCGGTGTGGCTCAGCCACATCAGCGATTTGTAACGACGCAGTGCGCCAAAATCTGACGAGCAAAATGCGGAACTTATTATTGACCATATCCTAAAGTCGAGTTTCGGGGACAGTGTATGTAATTGACAGGTTACTTGAAGGAGATGCGTTTGTTGACCACATGAATTTCTTATTGACGCGAACCCTCCGACCACGAAAAGCGGAATAGTTCGATGTACTGTCCACGCCATCGCGGAATAACACATTTTTATGCCAATCTGACCTCATTCAATAGACTTTATTGGAAACCTATTCTTGGATTTTTCTAACTTGTTGATTTTTCAGAAATCGTTGACAGGTTTCCAATAAAGTCTATTGAAAAGGAAGAACAGTTTCATATACTGTCCTCCGGAATTCCCGAGGATGCCTTCTGGCTATACTGTACAGGTTAGCCAGTTATAAAGGACAATTGCCATGATTACCGTCACTTCTGTGGAAGCGCAAAATCGTTTTGGACAGTTGCTCGATACCGTTCAGCGCGAGCCAGTGACCATCACACGGCACGGTCGCACCGCTGCTTTCATGGTGTCAGTGCAAGATTTGCAGGATTTGCAAGTATGGCAATCCGCAAGGCGCAAGTCGAATACGGCCATTGAGGCGTTTCAATCTTATTTTGCCAAGGCCGATGCCGAACTGACGCCTGCCGCAAGCGAATTAACCGATGAAGATGTGGTGCGTATGGTGAAAGAGTCGCAGTAAGCCTGCGGCCAAAAATTGTCATTGACACCAGCACCCTCATTGGAGCGATATTGCGTCCCCAGTCGGTACCACGACTGGCATTTTTGAATGCTGTCAATACTTGTGATGTATGCGTGAGTCCTGTCACGCTGGATGAACTTCGCGAGGTCTTGTACAGGTCGAAGTTTGATCGGTATATCTCATTACAAAAGCGGCTTGAGTTTCTGAGATTGGTATCAGAGCGATCGCATGTGTGGCAGGTTGATCTGTCCAGTGAGACTGCCGCCAACAACACTTGTCGGGACACAAAGGACGCCAAATTTCTGGCATTGGCCTTGAGTTGCCAAGCGCTCGCGTTGATATCCAGTGATGCTGACCTGCTTGTTTTAAACCCGTGGCGTGGTATCCCCATCCTGACCCCCGCTTCCTTTTTGCAAGAGAAACGTCCATGAGGTCTGCACACCAGCGGGGATAGTTCCCTATACTGTCCCCGTAATTCCGCAAGCGTAAACTTATACCATGACGACCATTGCATTCGACACCCTCAAATTTTCAGATACCCTAAAAGCTGCTGGCGTTCCTGACAAACAGGCAGATGCCTTTGCGTCAAGTGCGTCTGATTTAGCGACCAAGGGGGATGTTCGGGATTTGCGAAACGAAATGGAGTTATTGCGCCGCGATATGTTGTCGATGGAACAGAGACTAACCATCAAGCTCGGTGCATTCATTACGGTAGCTGTTGGCATATTGATTGCGGTACTTCGCGTATCACACTGATTCAGTT
>CAIXMC010000007.1 GCA_903920405.1 uncultured beta proteobacterium | reverse complement strand
GTGACTTCTGGTTCAAGCGCGGGGTCAATGCCACGAACCATGGTGCCTTTCATGTCTTCACCGCGCGCCAGCAAAGCCTGAGTAGCTATAAAAGGTGCAGCGCCTGTCACTTGCGGATGCGCCTTGACCTGCGCCAGTGTGTTCCGTACATTTGGCAGCGCTGCACCGTCTTGCGACACAATTTCAATGTGAGACACCACGCCCAACATGCGGTCACGCACTTCTTTTTGAAAGCCATTCATCACACTGAGCACAATGATCAGCGCCGCCACACCCAAGGCGATACCCAGCATGGAAACGCCTGAAATAAAAGAAATAAACCCATTGCGCCGTGTCGCTCTGCCTGCTCGGGTATAGCGCCAGCCCAAAATCAATTCATAAGGTAATTGCATATAGGCATTGTGGCATGGACATAACTACAGGATTGCATTTTGTCTCAAATGCTCGTAAACTTAGGGTCTAATTTTGAGGAGACCATCATGAATGTTTCATCATCCACCACCCCCAGCGTTCAACCTACCCCACGCACGATGGCAGTGCAGCCCTCCAGGACGCAAAATGACATGCAGGCGCAGCCGCAAAAGCCACAGCCTGCCCCTGTTGCTTCGCAAACATCCAACCCTGTCATCAATGCACAGGGACAAACGACGGGAAAACTGTTGAACGTCACCGCCTGACGCTTGGGCCTTGCCCAGGGGTGCCATCATGGTCGCTCTTGCCGCCGGTATCTCAACGTCAATACAGGTAAGTTTGATTCGGCAACGTCTCGAAGCTGCTCGCCGTGAGGAGTCTCAGGCCGAAGCTGATGTAGGTAGGTTGCGTGCTCAAACCGATGCCGCCGAAAACAAGCTACAGGAACGAAAGGACAATGTCAATCGATTGTCTAGTCAAAGTACACGAAGTGACCCCACCTACCGCTCATCATTGCAAAGTAGCGGTGCCAAGTTACCTGTTCCAACCCTGCCATCTGCCTCAGATTTGGTACTTCATGCAAGCGGTAGCTTTCCCAACGCCAATACAGCCTCCAGCACAGGGCAGGCCATTGGAAACCTCATTCACGTCACTGCGTGAGCGCTGATATGGGGCTTCCCACTTACCACTTCCCACTTAAGGTGGGACGAATTGCAATATCCATGAGTTACGTTTGATTAGCTCACGTGGTTTTCTTGGCAGGGAAAGATCACGGGTGCGATTCAAAGTGGTGTGGATGCGGTCATGTTCCCCTGTCAAGCTGCATGAAATTGAGTGCGTTTTTTATACAACAAATCGGCCTCTAACGCACGTCCTGTCTGCATAGGTAGCTACTATTTGTATAGTAAAAATGGACGAACACATGCGGCCAAGTTGGCTTCTTCACATCACCTTGAATCACACCTATGGCAACGTGCTGCTCGCATGCCCATCGGCCATGGCGAAGCCAAATTCAGCTTGCAGTCGCGGTAGATAATCGAAAGCCAGTGGCTTGCCACGAGAATCCGCACCCAATGGAGAGTACCTTTGCTGACCTAACACCTGTGGCAGGCCACTTGCAGACTTGACAAAAAACCAGAATGAAAACTAATTTACAACGACAAGATGAGACCCGATTTGTCGAACTTGTCACCGAACTGTTCCAGATGGACGAAGCACAAGCTTTGGATTTTGGCATTTACCGGGTCATTCGTCGTCACAACCAGGAAATCAAGGCATTTTTGGGAGATGTCATCACCGAAAAAGATGGCAAATACCTCCAAGGCGGAAGGCTCTCAGAGCTGCTCGACGGTGCATTTCAAGCTGTTGGCCACGAAGCCTTGGCGGATGACAAGTTTCGATTGAAAGACATCGAGGAGCAACTGGGTTTAAAACCTGGCATACCACGGGAGCAGCGTGAAATTTTGCTGGCGCAAGCCGAGAAGATGCCGGCAACCAAGGGGCTGCTGTCAGAGTACAGAAGCCGTATCGAGACAATCGGCCATCAGCAAACCGTGCAGCAGGATAGGG
>CAIXMC010000006.1 GCA_903920405.1 uncultured beta proteobacterium | reverse complement strand
GAAGGAACGCCGCATATCGCCGCACAACCCATCCGCGACCGGCCTATGCGGCGTTCCTGCAGAACGCATTGCAAACTTCCATCCCTTCCATCCCGTTCCCAGTTCCCAGGGTTGCACCCTGGGCTGGTATGCCACGCCCCTTTGGGGCTTTGGGCTTCCCACTTAAGGCGGGACAGAGTTAAGTCAGCTCCCTGCGTTTGTTAAGGCTAATCAGCCAAATGTGTGATCCTCCCCTGCCAAGAAAACCACGTGAAAGAATCAAACGTAACCCATTGATATTGCACTTGTCCCGCCTTAAGTGGGAAGCCGTTTTTCCACATCAGTTTGAAACGCACCCCCTTGGGGGTGAATATGTTGAGCGCTGGTGTTGTAGCGCCTAGAATGCGCCATTTTCTTTTCGTGAGTATTGTGTTTTATGGCTACAGCTTCCAAACATGCGCCGCCACCGGCCAACTACGAAATCGCCTTGCAAGAGCTTGATCAGGTGCTTGACCGATTAGAGTCAGGTGATATGCCACTCGAACAATTGCTCGCCCAATACCAGCGATCTGCCGACTTGCTCAAATTTTGTCGTGAACGGCTTTTAGCAGTTGAAAATCAAGTCAAGGTACTCGATCAAGGCACACAAAAAACATGGACACCAGACACACCATGAACCCCCATTTTGATATCCATTTATGGATGGGCCGGCAACTTGCCTGCATTGAAGACGCGCTCAGCTCTTGGGTCAGCGCTGCCACGCTCGTTGAATCCGGTCATCATGCCCACAGCGATCTGGTGACTGCCATGCGTTACGCCGTGCTCGGAGGTGGCAAACGCTTGCGTCCCCTGCTTGTTTTGGCTGCGTTTGAGGGGGTGTGTAGCGGCTTGGTGCAAAATTATTTGCAAGAAGAATGGTTAGAAGAAGCTGCCCGTCGTGGTGCGCCTGATCAACCGATGTACGTTGAAAAACCTGCCGAAACAGCACTGCGGGCCGCCTGTGCGGTAGAGCTTGTTCACGCGTATTCATTGGTGCATGACGACATGCCTTGCATGGACAACGATGTTTTGCGCAGAGGCAAACCCACGGTTCATGCGCAATTTGGTCAGGCCAGCGCATTGCTGGTCGGCGATGCCTTGCAGTCCCTGGCGTTTGAATTATTAACACCCGATGATGACTGTGTCAGTTCAGCACACCAGGCAAGGTTGTGCGGTTTGCTCTCACGCGCTGCGGGTCACGCCGGCATGGCCGGTGGGCAGGCCATGGATCTGGCCAGCACAGGGCAAGTACTCACCGAGCTGCAATTGCTTGAGATGCACCGTCTGAAAACAGGTGCATTGTTGCAGGCCAGTGTGATGATGGGGGCAGCGTGTGGTGATCCCACTCTTGAGGTGCAACAAGCCTTGCAAACCTATGGAGCGGCCATGGGACTGGCTTTTCAGGTGGTGGACGATATTCTGGACGTCACGGCTGATTCTCAAACCTTGGGCAAAACAGCGGGTAAAGATGCCCATCAGCAAAAACCAACGTTTGTGTCGCTGCTGGGTCTGGAGCGTGCGAATGCTTATGCCCAGCAACTCAAAAATCAGGCACTGGCTGCATTGGCCACAAGTGGTTTGTCAAACACCCTGGTTTTGCAGGAACTGACACACTTGGTAGTCGATAGAAATAAGTAGGGGTATGGTCAACAATAAGGATGTGGTCAGTAATAAGTTCCACATTTGGCCGTCTGAGTTGGGATGCAATGCTAGGCGAAAATCGTGCGGTGTGGCCCAGCCACATAAGCGATTTGTAACGACGCAGTGCGCCCAAATCTGACGAGCCAAATGAGGAACTTATTATTGACCATATCCTAAGCCCTGTAACGCACACCCATCATGCGTTAGAAGCTATCATCATAAGAGCTAATGTTATCCCCTAACCTTTACCCCCTTCTGCTAACCATACAGTCGCCGGCCGATTTGCGCTGCTTGTTGCCGTCGCAATTGCCTGTACTGGCCCATGAGCTACGCACCTACCTGTTGCACAGCGTTGCCAAAACCGGCGGTCATTTGAGTTCCAATCTGGGTACTGTTGAACTAACCGTAGCGCTGCACTATGTGTTCAATACCCCCAACGACCGCATCGTTTGGGATGTTGGACATCAAACGTATCCGCACAAAATTTTGACCGGACGACGTGAGCGCATGGCCAGTTTGCGCCAATTGGGGGGCTTGAGCGGTTTTCCACAGCGATCCGAAAGCGAATTTGATGCTTTTGGAACGGCGCACTCCAGTACTTCCATTTCGGCCGCTTTGGGTATGGCGGTGGCCAGCCGCCAAAAAGGTGAAGATCGTCATGCGATTGCAGTCATTGGCGACGGTGCCATGACTGCCGGCATGGCGTTTGAGGCCATGAACAACGCGGGGGTGTCTGATTGCAAGTTGCTAGTCATCTTGAACGACAACGACATGTCCATCAGTCCGCCTGTGGGCGCACTCAACCGCTATCTGGCCAAACTGTTAAGCGGTCAGTTTTACGCGGCGGCCAAAAACGCAGGCAAAACGGTTCTTAAAGGTGCGCCGTCCTTGCTGGAACTGGCCAGGCGTTTTGAAGAATCTGCCATAGGCATTGTCAAACCCATCACTTTGTTTGAAAAATTTGGTTTTAATTATGTGGGTCCAATTGATGGGCACGATGTTCTCACGCTCGTGAGTGTCCTGGAAAATATCAAACACCTCGATGGCCCACAGTTTTTGCATGTTGTCACCAAAAAAGGCCAGGGTTACACCTTGGCCGAAGCAGACCCCGTGGCCTACCACGGCCCTGACAAGTTTGACCCCGAAGTAGGAGTGCAAAAATCTTGCGCCTCTCCACCCACGTTTACCCAGGTCTTTGGACAATGGCTGTGCGACATGGCGGCTACAGACAACCGTTTGATGGGCATTACCCCTGCCATGAAAGAAGGCTCGGGCATGGTCGAATTTGCAAACCGTTTTCCTGATCGATTTTTTGACGTGGGCATCGCTGAACAGCACGCCGTGACTTTTGCCGCAGGCCTGGCTTGCGAGGGTCTCAAACCGGTGGTGGCCATTTATTCCACCTTTTTGCAGCGGGCCTATGACCAGTTGATTCACGACGTGGCCATTCAAAATCTGCCTGTGGTGTTGGCACTCGACAGGGCGGGTCTGGTGGGCGCTGACGGCGCCACGCACGCAGGCGCTTACGACATTTCTTTTTTGCGCTGCATTCCCAACATCAGTCTTGCCTGCCCTGCCAATGAAAACGAATGCCGGCAATTGCTCAGTACCGCCTACGCTCAAGACACCCCCGTGGCCGTGCGCTACCCACGCGGTGCAGGCGCAGGTGTAGCCGTGCAAAAAGGGCTGAAACCACTGCCCTGGGGCAAGGGTGAGCTGTGCCGATCAGGCCATCGACTGGCCATTTTGGCTTTTGGCACACTGCTTTATCCAGCATTACAAGTGGCACAAAAAATCAATGCCACAGTGGTCAATATGCGCTGGGTCAAGCCACTGGACGTTGCTTTGTTGCTGCAAGTGGCAGCACAGCACGATGCACTGGTCACCCTTGAAGACGGTGCGGTGATGGGGGGCGCAGGCAGTGCCGTGCAAGAAGCCCTGGGTGTCGCAGGCGTTAACCGTCCTGTCTTGATTCTGGGTTTTCGTGACGAGTTCATCGAGCACGGAGACCCCGCCCAATTGCTATCCCTGCAAGGGCTTGACGCAGCAGGCATAGAAGCCTCTATTCGCAATCGGTTTCAGATCACACAGGAGTAATTTATGGCACTGATGGATTTCATCAAGAAACAGTTTATTGATGTCATTGCATCCACCGAAGATGCTGATGGTACGCTGGCCTGGCGTTTCCCCATGATGGACATGGAAATACAAAACGGTGCGCAGTTGGTGGTACGCGAATCGCAAATGGTACTGTTTGTCAATGAAGGCAAGGCCGCCGACGTGTTTGGCCCGGGCACTTACCGACTGACCACCCAAACCCTGCCGGTACTCACCTACCTGAAAAACTGGGACAAATTGTTTGAGTCCCCGTTCAAAAGTGACATCTATTTTTTCAGCACCAGGCAGCAGCTTGATCAAAAATGGGGAACGCCTCAGCCCATCACCCTTCGCGATGCTGATTTTGGTGCAGTCAGGGTTCGCGCTTTTGGCAACTACTCTTTCCGTGTGGCAGACCCCAAGCGGTTTCACACTGAAATATCTGGAACGCGTGAACGTTACGGCATTGAAGATATTGACGGTCAGTTAAGGGCGCTGGTGCTGCAAAACATCAGCAACGCCGTGGCCGGCAGTGGCATTGCCTTTTTGGATTTGGCGGCCAATCAGCTTCATTTTGCGCAAGTACTGACGCGACAACTTGCTCCCGAGTTTGAAAAAATTGGCTTGAAACTCGATGGCATGACCGTACAAAATGTTTCACTGCCTGAAGATTTACAAAAAGTGCTCGATCAAAAAATTGGCATGGGCATGGTGGGCGACGACATGGCCAAATTCATGCAGTACCAAGCAGCACAAGCCATTCCCAAATTTGCTGAAGGCACAGGTGGGGGTGGCGGAGGGGGTGGCATGGTGGGTGATGCCATGGGCTTGGGGGCAGGTGTGGCATTAGGGCAGGTGCTGGCGCAAAATCTGACCTCTGGGTTGCAAGGCATGGCTGTCGTCGGTGTCAAGCCCGAAGACGTGATGAATACCCTTGAAAAGCTCGGCGACCTCAAAGCAAAAGGCATTTTGACGCAAGGCGAGTTTGATGCCAAGAAGGCTGAACTGTTGAAAAAACTGGTTTAAATGGGGGTGCGATGGGGTGTGTTTCAAAGTGATGTGGTGTTGGTTGGCGCGTATAGAATGTCACGGCGTTTGATAGGATTCAAGCGCTGTGATCATCGAATCTAAGTCGTTGCTTCATCAAGATCAATGAGTCCATTACAAAGCAGAGATCGACGGTTCGAGTGAATCGAGTCCGTCATTACCCACCAAAATCACCAAGGCGAATAGTGTCGCCTTTTTTATTGCCCTCCAGGAGAATTCGTGTATGTTTGATCTTTTTCGAAAACACACCAAAATCATGATGATGGTTATGTTTTTGTTGATTATTCCTTCTTTTGTTTTGTTTGGTCTTGACGGTTATAGCCGAATGCAGCGCTCTGACCATGTGGTGGCTTATGTGGCAGGACAAGACATTACTCAAGCCCAGTGGGATGGTGTACACAAGGCAAAAGCTGATCGCATGCGTGAATCCATGCCCAATCTGGATGCCAAAATGCTTGATTCTGCGTATGCGCGTTACGCCAGCCTGGAACAGTTGGTTCACGATCGGGTGACGGCTGTGGCGGCTGAAAAATTCCATCTCTTTGCCAGTGATGCTCGCCTTGCCAGGTTTTTACAAGAAGATGCCACCATTGCCTCGCTGCGCCTGCCCAATGGCAAGATGGACATGGAACGCTACCGCCAATTGGCAGCAGCCCAAGGGGTCACTCCGGAGGGGTTTGAGAACAATGTGCGGCTGAATTTGGCAAAACAACAGGTTGAAGCGGGTGTTCGCAACTCTGCTTTTGCAACCCCCGTACTGGCTGATGTGGCGCTGAATGCTTATTTCGAGCAACGTGAAGTGCAGGTTTTGAAATTTCAAAGTGCTGATTACCTGACCAAAGTCCACCCGACGGATGCTGAACTACAGACCTATTATGAAGCTCACCCTGATATGTTTCAGGCCGCCGAGCAAGCCCACATTGAGTATGTGGTGTTAGACCTTGAATCGGTCAAAAAGTCGATTGTCCTGCCCGAGTCAGACTTAAAGGTGTATTACGAACAAAATGCATCAAGACTCAGTGGCAAAGAAGAGCGTCGTGCCAGCCATATTTTGATTGTTTCACCCAAAGATGCACCGGCAGTTGAACGTCAAAAGGCCAAAAGCAGGGCGGAAGAACTGTTGAAAGCTGTTCGTTCTACCCCCCATAATTTTGCGGATATCGCCAAAAAGAATTCACAAGACCCAGGTTCTGCTGCTCAAGGGGGAGACCTCAATTTTTTTGGTCGCGGCGCTATGGTCAAACCCTTTGAAGATGCTGTTTTTGCTATGAAAAAAGGTGGAATCAGCGGTGTTGTAGAGTCGGATTTTGGCTATCACATCATTCAATTGACCGATGTCAAAATGCCACACCTGCGCAGCTTTGAAGACTTGCGACCCAGCATTGAGGCCGACCTGAAAACACAGCAAGCCCAACACAAATACGCTGAAGCTGCAGAATTGTTTACCAATTTGGTCTATGAACAATCCAACAGTTTAAAACCCGTCGCCGACAAATTGAATCTGGTCATCAAAACAGAGCGGCAGCTTGGACGCCAACCCCAGCCGGGCAGTGTGTTGGGCCATCAAAAGTTTCTGGATGCCATTTTTTCAACTGACAGCATTGAAAAGAAACACAATACCGAGGCCATTGAGACAGCACCCAATCAGTTGATAGCCGGTCGGATTATTGAACACCATACGGCTCGCAAATTACCGTTTGCCGAAGTGCGCGCTCAAGTGCAACAGCGTGTGACAGAACAACAAGCCACCGTGCTGGCACAGCGCGATGGAAAACTGGCGTTGCTCAAGAAAAATGACAAGACGATGCCAGCGCCTGTGCTGGTTTCACGTCAGCAGTCCAACAAAGTTCCCCATCCCGTGGTGCAGGCTGCCATGCGCGCAGATACGACTTCATTGCCAGTCACACTGGGAGTTTCTCTTGGGGACCAAGGTTTTGCTGTGGTTCGCGTGACCAAAGTGGTGCATCAGGATCATCGTGGTACTGCCAAACAGGGTAGCGAGCAATATGTTGCAGCGTGGAGTGCTGCCGAGGGACTGGCCTACTACGACGTGTTAAAGCAAGCCATGAAAGCCAGTATTTCAGTTCCCAAGCCAGGCTTGCAAGAGCTGGCGACATCCAAGTAGGCGGACATCAAATATCCGTCAAAAAAGGGTAAGGTGGATGTGTCAATGTCACCCATCCGGACGCTGCTTGCAGCATCTTGCTCCGTTCAAAATCTGCGACGGGCATGGACACAATGGCATCACAACCGCCTAATGGTGAGGCTGCCACCTGTGCCACAGTCGCACGGGGCTGGGCATCGTCCACTTCAAAAAGCATATCACCCACCTGAAGCATCTGCTCGGTGTGCGCTAAGTATGCCCTTCGCTTGATGCTGCCCCTGAACTGGCTACGTGCAATGACCTCTTGCCCAGGATAGCAGCCTTTTCTGAAATTCACCCCTCCTACTGATTCATAGTTGATCATTTGTGGCACAAAGGTATCCACAATAGGCGCGGTGATGGTGGTGATACCACTTCGAACCTCGCTCCATGCCCACAATCCTGCATCAAATACTTCACCTGCTGGCCAGGAACCATCCTTTGGCGTGACCCACAGCACACGCGCCACACCGTCAGCAAGATACAAATGGATCACAGAGGCGCACCCCACATCGGATTTTGTCCAAGGCGGGCAAGCATGGTCAACGCCTGATAGGGCAAGCGCAGAACCTGCCACACCAAACAGTGCAAATTCAGCACTGGCATCGCTGAGCTTGAGCTTGGCACGCATCACAAACATCGAGAGGCGCTTGAGTGTGGCAGGCAGAATGTCTTGCGAACACACCAACAAAATATCGGTCTTGCTGCGCTTAAATCCAATGAAACTGGCCAGCAAACGCCCCTTGAAATTACAAAACCCTGCCAGTCTGGCCTGTGACATGTCCAACTGCAAAAAATCATTCGTCAATTGCCCATGCAAAAACCGGGCAGCATCATCACCCTGTGCCCGAATGACTCCTAAATGTGTGAGCGGCGTCATGCCATTGAGTTGTTGCAGCATATCAGTGGACAGTGGGCAGTGGGCAGTGGACAGTGGGCAGTGGGCAGTGGGCAGTGGACAGTGGGCAGTGGGCAGTGGACAGTGGGCAGTGGGCAGTGGGCAGTGGACAGTGGGCAGAGGGCAGTGGGCAGTGGGAAGTGGGCAGTGGACAGAGCACAGTGGG
>CAIXMC010000005.1 GCA_903920405.1 uncultured beta proteobacterium | reverse complement strand
TGTGGCCTGACCTAATACGTTTAACTGTCATGGCATCCTGGCCACCCCGAATGATGAAAGAATTTTTTACCCATAAAAAGTGCCTGTAGCCCTTATGGGATAAGGATACATTGCTATTGTTTTCTTTGTTCTTTCACGTTAACGTTGAATGACCATGTTGTCACGGTGAACCATTTCAGGTTCAGCCATGTAACCCAGAATGGACTCAAACGCTGCTGAGGGTTTGCGGCAAATCAGGCGGGCCTCGGCACTGGCGTAGTTGGTCAGACCACGCGCTACCTCTTGCCCGGCTTGATCACGAATGGCAATCACGTCTCCGCGTGAAAAATCACCTTCGACCGCCGTCATGCCAATGGGCAGCAAACTCGTTCCTGCTTGCTGTAATTTTTGCACTGCACCGGCATCGATCGTGACAGAACCGCGCATTTGAAGATGGTCGGCAATCCATTGTTTGCGCGCCTGCGTTTTGGGGGTGGAGGCCACTAACAACGTGCCGATGGATTCACCCTGGCACAAGCGCAGCAGGGCATTGGGTTCTCGCCCCCAGGCAATGACGGTGGATGCACCTGAACCGGCAGCACGTTTGGCCGCCAGTATTTTGGTGATCATGCCGCCGCGCCCCAGACTCGAACCCGCGCCACCGGCCATCGCTTCAAGTGCGGCATCACCGGCTTTGGCAACTTGCACCCATTGAGCTGAAGGGTCTTTGCGCGGGTCTGCGGTAAAAAGCCCTTTTTGATCGGTCAAAATGATCAGGGCATCGGCCTCTAGCAGGTTGGCTACCAAAGCGCCGAGGGTATCGTTGTCGCCAAACTTGATTTCGTCATTGACCACGGTGTCGTTTTCATTGATGACGGGGACGACACTGAGTTTGAGCAGGGTCAACAAAGTAGAACGCGCATTCAGATAACGTTCCCGATCCGCTAGGTCAGCGTGGGTGAGCAGCACCTGTGCGCTGCCCAGGCCGTTTTCACGCAGTTTGGTTTCATACATTTGCACCAAACCCATTTGCCCCACGGCGGCCGCCGCCTGAAGCTCGTGAATTTCGTGCGGGCGAGTGCTCCAACCCAAGCGCTTCATGCCCTCGGCAATAGCGCCACTAGATACCATGATGATTTCGCGTCCCTGATGCACCAACAGCGCTATTTGGCGACACCATTCACCAATGGCCCCTTCATCTAAGCCACGCCCTTCATTGGTGACCAAACTGGAACCCACCTTGACCACCACGCGGTGGGCATGGCGCAAAACGTCAAAATTTTTTGGCACGTTCAAAACAGATGCAAACTGACCCAATACGCCACTGCTGCTACAAAAGCACTGGCCGGAATGGTCAAAATCCATGCCCAGATGATGTTGCCGGCCACGCCCCAGCGCACGGCACTGGCACGTTGGGTGGATCCTACGCCCACAATGGCACCCGTGATGGTGTGCGTGGTAGAAACCGGAACACCTAAGGCAGTTGCCACAAACAGTGTGATGGCACCTCCCGTTTCAGCACAACACCCTCCCACAGGTTTGAGTTTGGTGATTTTTTGCCCCATGGTTTTGACAATGCGCCACCCCCCCAGCATGGTGCCCAAACCAATGGCGGAATAACAGACCAAAACGACCCAGTGGGGAGGGGAACTCTCAGCCGAATGGGCGTAACCCGTGGCAATCAAAAGCATCCAGATGATACCGATGGTTTTTTGTGCGTCATTTCCGCCGTGCCCCAGGCTGTACGCACCGGCTGAAATCAACTGCAGGCGACGAAACCATTTATCAATCTTCAAAGGACGAAACCCGCGAAAGACCCATGAGACCAGCACCATCATCAGCGACCCCAGCAAAAAACCCAGCAAAGGTGACACAAAAATAAACACAATGGTTTTGAGAATGCCCGACATCATCAACGAGGCCACCCCTGATTTGGCAATGGCAGCACCTGCAATGCCACCAATCAGGGCGTGTGAAGAACTGCTGGGAATGCCGTAATACCACGTCATGAAGTTCCAGAAAATGGCCCCCATCAGCGCTCCAAAAACTACATGCGTATCGACCACGCCAGGCAAAACAATCCCTTTTCCCACGGTTGCAGCCACACTCAAGTGAAAAACAAAAATGGCGATGACATTAAAAAATGCGGCAAAAATAACCGCATGACCTGGTTTCAAAACGCCAGTTGAGACCACGGTGGCAATGGAATTGGCGGCATCGTGAAAGCCGTTCATAAAATCGAACACCACGGCCATCAGTACCAAAACAACGACCACCCACAAAGCAGCTTGTACAGTTTGCATGGCAGATACCCTGCGGATCAGGAGTTTTCGAGGATGATGCCCTCGATCAAATTGGCGACATCTTCGCAACGGTCGGTGATGGTCTCGAGCAGTTCGTAGATGGCCTTGAGCTTGATCACCTCACGCACATCGGGCTCTTCACGAAACAACTTGCTCATGGCCATTCGCATCACACGGTCGGCATCGCTTTCAAGTTTGTCAATTTCATCGCAGGTTTTCAGGGCTGCATCCGCCGTCGATGCTTCGGCTATTTTGTTGAGCAATTTGACGGCATCACGCAAACGTTCGCAGCATTTCAGACTCAAATCGGTCAGTCGTGCAATTTCATCGGTCATGTGACGCACATCGTACAAAGCCATGGTTTCAGCAGAATCCTGAATCAAATCAACCACGTCATCCATTGTGTTG
>CAIXMC010000004.1 GCA_903920405.1 uncultured beta proteobacterium | reverse complement strand
GGGACTCTGGCGATCACCTGTTGGCCATCATCAATGACATTCTTGACTTTTCCAAAATTGATGCTGGAAAACTTGTCCTGGAAGAGCGCAACTTTGGACTTGACCAGATGCTGCAAAGTGTCATCCAATTGACCGAAAGCAAAGCCAACGACAAAGGTTTGAGCCTGACGCTTGATATAGATGCCAATGTTCCAAGACAGCTCTGCGGCGATGCGCTTCGTTTGCGGCAAATCCTGGTTAACTTTATCGGAAATGCTGTCAAGTTCACGCACCATGGTGGCGTAACGGTACGGGTACACCTTCAGGACGAAAAATACGGAAACGGCGTCATGAACGAGAACGATACTGCCAGCTACATGCTGCGTTTTGAAGTGCATGACACAGGGATTGGGTTGAGCGACGATCAAAAATCGCGACTGTTTCAGCCTTTTGAACAGGGCGACAACTCAACCACCCGAAAATTTGGTGGTACAGGCCTGGGGCTTGCCATCAGCCGTGAATTGACTCAAATGATGGGCGGAGAAGTTGGTGTCTCAAGCCAGCTAGGTATTGGAAGCACTTTTTGGTTTTCTGCAAAATTGCGATACGCTCCAAATTTGAGCAGTGAAGCGACCAGTAGGGTCCCCAATGACAGAAAGGCACTGAGAGGGGCGCATATTTTGGTGGTAGATGACAATGAATTCAATCTGAATGTAGCCAAGGAGATTTTGGAGGATGTTGGCCTGCAAGTGACACTAGCCAGCAATGGAGAGCAAGCGATTGAGTATCTTCGCCTGACTCGGTTTGATTGGGTGTTGATGGACATTCACATGCCGGTGATGGACGGTATCGAGGCCGTCCGCCTGATACGAAGCAATGAACTAACTTCTGACGTATGCGTCATCGCCACGACGGCGAATGCATTTGTCGAAGACCACGAAAAATACCTGCATGCCGGTATGAACGACGTGCTGACCAAGCCCATTGATCCTGATCACCTTTATGCTACCCTGTTGAAGTGGTTTCATGTGTCAGTTGATCACGACGTCGCTGTGACTCATACCACGTTGCCTGTTACCCATTTGCCATTGATGCCTTCATTACAAGGGGGTGATTTTGAAGCGATGGCGCTTTGGGATGCCAGCACGTTGTTTTGTACAGTGGGTGATGACTTAGCTGTGCATCAACGTCTGTTGAACAAGTTTTTGGTAGGAGCCTGCCCCCAGGTGGATACCATCATGAAGGCCATCGATGCAGCGTTATGGGATAGCGCCGCTGATGTCAGCCACAAGCTCAAGTCTGCCGCGCGCACCGTTGGGGCTGTTCGATTGGGTGCGTATTGCGAAGCGATTGAAAAGGCCGGAAAGTCAGCAGACACGACTCAATGCAAGTCTCTGGCTAGTGCAATGCACACTACCTTTGTTCAAACAAATAGTGCAATCAGTCAATCACTTGTAGATGCCACAAGTATGTGTGTGTGAAGGATATCTTTGACATCACTTTGAATCGCACCCCCATTGCCGCAGTATCTTGCGACGACAAGCGCGCACATGCACTATTTCAATCACAGCCACCAGTGCGGTGAGGCAAAAGCTACTCCACACATAAAAGGCATAACCGCCCATGTTAAAAAAGTCTGTCACGCTAAGCCATTGCATGTTTCACCGTTCTTCAAGACTTAACCAAACCTACTCGCGTAGATTCAACCTAGAGTCCTCAGTTGAACGCGCCCGAGTGGGCTACTGGCGGCGCGTCTGGGTAGGCGTGACGACGCGGCAGGCTACTGCCTGCAAGGAGGAACAACACCCCCAGACGTGTTGCCAGTAGCTCAATCGGGTGCGTAGCGCTCTCACCCAAAGGGTGAACTCCATCGAAGTCACAAATATCAATTTTCATAACGGTTTAGTGAAGATAATAAGCGGTCAACTGAGGAATCTAGGTTCAAGGCTTGATTTCTGCTTCACCGAGG
>CAIXMC010000003.1 GCA_903920405.1 uncultured beta proteobacterium | reverse complement strand
TCCTCAGTTGAACGCGCCCGAGTGGGCTGCTGGCGGCGCGTCTGGGTAGGCGCGACGACGCTGAATGCTACTGCCTTCGAGGAGGAGCAACACCCCCAGACACGTCGCCAGTAGCTCAATCGGGTGCGTAGCGCTCTCACCGAAGAGGTGAACTCCATCGAAGTAACAAATATCAACATTTGTAACGACTTACTGAAGATAACAAGCGGTCAACTGAGGAATCTAGGATGATGGCTTGAGCCTGCTTGAGTTCGGCCAAGCGCGTGGGCAGAGTGGCAACACCATCGACCATCTGCCATAAAACGGTATCACCTTCTTTGATTGACATAAATTGTCGAATTTCTGATGGTATGACAACTCTGCCGCCATCTGACACTATCATTTGAATCATATAAAACTTCCGTATTTATTGAAAATGGCACTTTAGCAGATGCGACCATTTTTTGCCACTAACGTCAGACTTCTTGATCATCCAGAAATCATGAATGGCATATTGGCGGGCTGTTTTGCATTGGTAGGAGCGGAGGAAGCCGCGAATGGATGGTGCAGGGGGTTTGTCGTGGTGGCCTCCTGGCCGTCAGAATTGAGTGAAGATAGAAAGCTCTTCATCATGCGAACAACAGTCTGCCGCCTCGGGCTTTGGGCACAGTCCAGCCGACACTTTGCGCAGTTTCCAGCCACAAGCTCATCGCGTTCTTTGCCTCTGTCAGCGCCGCCTCATGCGTATCGCCATGAGCCATGCAGCCTGGTAATTCAGGAACGTCGGCAATAAAGGCCAGGTCTTCATCGCTCCAAAAAATGATGATTTCATAGCGGTTCATTGATCACACCCCCAACGGGCTCATGGGTCAACCCTTACCAGCGTCTTGCCCTGCACAGTGGCGTTGGCTTTGACATACTCGTTGTGCCTAATTTTACTTTGCAGCAAACTTGGAAGCGTATTTAACAAAATCTCGCCGTGTGGTGCTGTGGCGTTGGCCTGCTTGCCATTAACTTCGGCGCTGAGCGTGCCGTTGGAGAGGTTGAACTTGATGCGGGCAGTGGGCCAGATTTGAGTGGCGGCTGCGCTTGTTGCAGTCCTTTCACTTGTAGGGCCGGTATTTGCAGCAGCGCTGGTTGCAGTGGCGGCCATTGCGCCATAACCCACCGATGTTTTGGCACCAAAGCCAACCCATTCAAACGCATGTGCAAAGGCGCGATCCAGCAAATCACGCCATTGGTCTTGCAAGGCAGCGGGTAATCGGTTGGGCTGGCAGACCACGTGAAAGTCAAATTGCGATTGGGCAGGAACGGCCAAAAAGCTGACGGGAACAGGCGCACCGGAGTCGTGTGGCGTTTCTTCACCTTGGTAGTACTTGCTGAAATGCGGTGTCATGATTTCAACCACCAGTTTGCCACCCGCCGGGTTGGGGAACACGTCCCAAAAATCGAGTGCACCGCGCTTTGCATCTTCAGGCTGGTTGACGGTCTCAGGGCCAAACAAGGCATCAATGGCCGTATCGGTCAAGCCGTCTTCTCCATCGTTGCG
>CAIXMC010000002.1 GCA_903920405.1 uncultured beta proteobacterium | reverse complement strand
TTTCGCATCACGCCATATTCGAGGTAGGCCTTGGCACGCCTGTGTTGTTTGCTCGCAAAATAGAAGCGAGGATCAGGATTGATCTGGAAAGGCTCGCTGCTTAATCCATAAAACGCTTCATACATACATCAGAACTGCACATTCAAATTGCCGGTGAGGGCTGTTTCGGCGTAGGGGTTGGTCAGGTTGTAAGACATCACACGACGCACACCCAAGGTGGTTGATGTGTTTTTGCCAATTTTGGATGAGACATTGACGTTGAGGGATTTGAGCGTGTTGTCTTGTACTGGGATGTCGCCTGAGGTGTTTTGCCTAGACAGCACGATGCCAAGGGAATGACGAGGCGTGAGACGATTGGTGTAGTTGATGCTAAAGCCTTGCTGAGTCACCATATTGGCACTGGTCAGGCTGTCGATACTTTGAGACACTGTGTCAAGTCGGCTGTTTTCTGTACGGGTGACCAGGAAGACGATGGTGTTGTGGACGCCCATAAGGGCCATGGACAGATCTTGGCGATGTTGCAGCGACACCGCAGAGGTGAGAAAGTTGTTAACCACGGTTGTATTAGGAAGGATGCCATTGGTTTGTAAATAGTTGGTGACCATTTGCGCACGAGCCGTTGGGTCGGGTTCAATGGCTGCAAACTGGCTGTAAAACAGGTCGTAAGCATTACCAAGACTGCCTCTGTTATTTTGACTAGGAGTTATGGATGTGTCTTTGGAGTCAGAAAATGTCCAGATAGTGCGTGCGGTGCGGTGCGAACCATTGACATTGTGAGTGTTGCCAAATAACCGCTTGCCACTCGATGCAGACAAGGTCGTTCGATCTGACGGTAGCCAATTCAAACTGATGCTACTGCTGGCTTGGCTTTGTTGGTTCACTGCGATTTGCAAAGAGTCCCAAGACAAGTTGAGGCCGAGGTTGCTGCTGATGTGGCTTTGAGTGTCTTCAATGGTGTAATTGTTCGATTCACGCCTTCGATTGGCAGACAGTGTGACGTGAGGGTTGGGGGTGTAGGTCAAGCCCAGACTCATGGCATCAGATTCTGCGCTTCGCCCTGCACTGTAACCTGCCTGCTGACGTGACATATCCGCAGTCCACCCCATGTTTTTGAAAGCCGATGCGTTGCGGAGTGTGACGGTACTGTTGGTGCTGGCGGTGTTGAAACCAGCATTGTTGCCGTCGCTACTGGTCAATGTTCGGCCAAGGCGGGCTGTGTAATCAACCGCTTTTCCAAAACGACCCTGTACATAGGGCGAGATACGGTAATTTGAAACTTCAGTCTGGTTGCTGTTGATGGCAGTGGTGCTGGTGGATTGAGTGCCAAAAGCCGAGATGGTTTGCTGAGAAATGGTGCCGCCAAAATCTACAAAAGCCCATTTTTCAATTGCTTCAAAAGTACCAGATGTATTGAGCGTGTTTTGGTTGTGATCTGAAGATGTGTTATGGGCATAGGAAACACGGCTGAGCGAGTAATCAAAATTGGTTTTGAGTCGGGCATTCTGAATGCTCATGCGAACACTAGGGCTGATTTCAGTGGTTTGCTCTGACTGCGTGTCCACACTGCCCAGTCTCACATTGTTGGTCAGGGTTTCAGTGACAGAGAGGTAGGGCGTGATCGACACGGTTTGTGCCAAGACACCAGCCGTTGACAGCAGCATCATGGCAGCTAAATGCGCACCTACAGCGCCGCGATAAACAATGGGCCGATCACGTTCGTACATAGCTTTCACGATGGTTGTTCTTGCGTTTGGCCAGAGTTTCCTCCCTGACCGTAACCATAGCCGTAACCGTAACCGTAACCGTAGCCGTAGCCGTAACCTCCCTTGAATAGGGAGCTGGACCTGTTCAGAAGCAGCATCTTGACAGGGCACGACTCAATGGCAGCGACTGCTTGCCTGACATCGGCCTTCAGTGTTTTGCCTGCATTGACAACCAGCACCAGTTGCCCCATGTGTGTTGCCAGTACACGAGATTCTGTGGTGATCAACAAAGGCGGTGAGTCAAACACAATGATGCGATCTGAATAACGCGAGGCCATGTCTTCAAGGAGTTTGACCATGGCATCGCTGGCTAAAAGCTCGGTCGCACGCGGGTGGGGTGTTCCGCTGGGCAAAAGGGTCAGTTTGTCAATGTTGGTTTTCAGCAGGACGCTCGATAAATCCAAGGTGTCGTCCTGCACCAGGTCAAGCAGTCCAGGGCTGGGGCTGAGACCGAGCATCCGCATGATCGAGGGGCGTGCCACATCAGCATCGACCAACATCACGGTGTTATCGAGTTCGGCTGCGATGCTCATGGCCAGATTGATCGAGTTAAAGCTCTTGCCTTCGCCGGGTAACGCGCTGGTGATCATGATCAAATTGCCGTTGGCCAGGATGGATGCCCCTTTGCCCATGGCGTTTTTGATCAAGGGGCGTTTGATCACGCGGTATTGGTCTGCAATATGTGATCGGGATGCATCAGGGCTGATAAGACCCGACGCGGCAAGGGCTTTGAGGTCAATCTCAATACGCTGCGATGTCGCTACAGTTTGTTTTTTTGCGACGTTAGCCTCTGGCTTGGAAGTGGCCGGTGAAACGATCGGCATCGGTGGCACTGCTGGCATTTCGGCGCCCGCTTGGCGAAGTTGCTCCAAGCGTCTGGCTGCCTGTTCAATCAAGCTACTCATAAGTGATTCATCCTGCTTGTCTTGAGATCAGGAACAGAACAAGCATCCCGATACCAAATACAGCTACCAAAGCTCCGGTAGCGCCTAAAAACTTTTTCAATTCAGTCCTTCGCCGCTGTGTTGCGCCGTCGTCCATCACCAATGAAATGACACCCAAAAGCGGCAGCCCCAATGATTCGCTCATGGCGCGGGCATCGTAGAAAACAGATCGCGCCTGACTGAGTAAAAAAGTAACGCCCAAGCCTGCCGCCAAACCAGCGAGCAAAGTCATGGGCATCAAGAGAATGCGGTTGGGAGCGACAGGTTTATTGGAAGCACGGGGAGGATCAATCAGACGAAAATCAGCCACCCCCGTCGCGTTGTCAAGTTCTCCAGACATCGAAGCAGACTCACGCCGTGACAACAGGTTGTTGTAATTGCCTTTATGGATTTCGTAGTCGCGATTGAGCTGGGCAAACTCTGCTTCTACTTTCGGCGCAGTTTTCATGGACTCACGCGCCTGGTTCATACGCACTTCGTATTCAGCCACCCGTGTACGCAAAGAGGCCACCTGAATTTCAGAGTTTGCGATCGCGCGGCTGAGTTCCTGGTAAGTTAGGTTGTCGTTGGATAGTGTTGCTGTTGGGTTAGCCAAGGCGGTCTTTCGCAACTCTTCTACTTCTTTGTGCTTGAGTTCCTCAAGATCTTTGATTAAGCTGCGCGTACTGGCCACATCGGGATGCTGTTCTGTAAAACGCTGCAAGAGTGCATCAAGGTTGCGCCGTTGGGCATCAATGCGGGCATCAATCGCAGGAGTTGAAATGGCCACAGGTTTGTCCGACATCAGGTTTTTTGAGCTGGCTGCACGTTCCTGGTCAAGCTGCTTTCTTGCTGCATCGCGCGCTTGTTCTGCCTCGCGCAATTCCAGCTTTGCCTGACGGAGTTGCTCACTGATGGCACCGAACTGGCCAGCCGTGTCTTGACCGCCTGACGTTTGCATTTCGATATTACGCAGCTTGAACGCTTTCAGTCTGGCTTCAGCTTCTTCGAGTTTTCCGACATATATCTTAAGTTGGTCGTCAATGAATTTTTTGGCAGCATCTGAGTCTTTGCGTGAGCCGCCCATGCTGGATTCAATAAAAATCGACACCAACGACTGAACCATTTTTTCTGCTTTTGAAGGAATTGGGTCGCGAAATGACAGAATGTAGATGTTGTTTCCCCCTGTGTTTCTGATTTCAAGGGTCTTGGTTAACTTGTCAATCAGCGCTTCTTGATCCTGCTTGGAGGTACTCCCCAAGTCCAAATCGGCCATTCGGATAAGTTTTTCAACATTGGGGCGGCTGATCAGGGTGCGGCTGAGCATCATCACTTGTTGTTCTACATTGGGCTGTATCGTTAGCCCCGCCATCAATGGCTTCAGAATGGATTGTGTGTCCACATAAATCCGCGCAGTGGCCTCAAATTTGTCAGGGACAGACATCACCACTATCGCGCCGACAATGGTGACCAGCCAGGCCACCAGCAGTCCGATCCAGCGGTGTTTCCACATGCCTCGGACAATTGTCGTTATCTGGTCAATCAGCTCTTCCATAGGGGGTCAATTCTTTTCGGATCCAATACCAGACATATCACCAAGCCAAAAGCAAGGCGTGAAAACAGTCCAACCCATTAAAACCAGCCTTGTGGGATGATCAGAATGTCGCCTGGTTTCATTTCAACATTGGCTGAAATGTCGCCACGTTTGAGAAGGTCTTTCAGTCGCACGGAGTAGCGTTTTCCACGTGAAGAGGCGCGGATGATGGATGCGGCATTGCCGTCGGCGAAATCAGTCAGACCACCGACGACGATCATCACATCGAGCAATGTCATTTTTTGCTTGTACGGCAATGCCTGTGGCTTGGCTGCTTCTCCAACCACGCGAATTTGCTCGCTGTAGGGACCCACGAAACCGCCGACAGTCACCGTGACGACCGGATCACGCACCAATTTGCTCAATACTTTTTCAACCTCACGCGCAATCTCGATCGATGTTTTGCCTTGAGCTACGAGTTCATCCACCAAGGGTGTTGATATCTTGCCGTCGGGTCGAACCTGCACGGACGAAGAAAGCTCAGGGTTGCGCCAAACTGAAATGCTGAGTGAGTCACCCGGACCAATGATGTAGTTATAAGACGGCGTAGCAGCCACAGTAGGTGCTGCAGGGTATTGATTCGAGGCGCAGCCTGCCAGCCATACCGCCAGCGTGCATAACATAACAACACGCCATTTGAAGGCCGATACAGCCCATGTGAAACTTTGCAAGATAAATCCCTTTGTTGATGCTCATGACCCTCGGTTCCCTCATTTTAAATAATGAGTTTAAAACCAATGGGTTGTAAATGTCAAATCAAAAATAATTTTCATAAAAAAAACAATAGGTTACAAAAAATGAGCGCACCGAGGGTCATGAAGGACGTGGAACATGAAAACAAATCTGGCCGAAATATAACGCATTTGTGATGTGAGTACAGAACAATGACAACAACCGGGGTGCGATGCAAGGTGATATGGTGACCTGGTCACTCCATTTAGGATGTGGTCAGTAATAAGTTCCCCATTTGGCTCGTCAGATTTGGGCGCACTGCGTCGTTACAAATCGCTTATGTGGCATGGCCACACCGCGCGATTTGCGCCTAGCATTGCATCCCAACTCGGACGGCCAAATGGGGAA
>CAIXMC010000001.1 GCA_903920405.1 uncultured beta proteobacterium | reverse complement strand
GTTTGAGCCAGTACAAATTCGGCCTTGGCCAGCACATATTTGCCCTCCTTGAGCAAAGCAATACCGGCATCTACCTGCGCTTGTGGAGCAGATGCGTCCACCTCCCTTTTCTCCTTCTCGCCAAACAGCTTGAGGTCGGCCACAGCAGTCTCGGCACTCGTTTTTGCGATCAAGGCGTCTTTGATGGCGCCGGGCACATCCAGCAAGGCTTCGGCCGCTTTTTGTGCGCCTTGCAGTTGATCAGCGGCTGTGCGCATCTTGCCGTCCTTTAAGGCGGATGCCCCCAAATTCAACTGACCCTTGACCACACCTATGGCATCGGTCTTGAATACCAGGGCACCTGCTTGGGTGCGCACTTCATCCATCAGTGCAAATTGCTGGCGTGCCTCATCCAGGCGCTGCAGCATATCCTGCTTCTCCGCATTGGTACGGGCAGAGCGCACGCCGGCTTCTGTGCGTTCCACCTGGCTCTTGGCCTCACGCACGGCCGAATCAATCTCGCGTTCGCTTGCCTCAACGCGCTTGAGAAGGGTTTCGGTAATGGCTTGGGCTTGAATCGCCTGCGCACGCAATTCAGCGTTTTGTGCCGGACTTGGAATCAGGTTGCTGATCTGAGGCCAAAATCCCACCACAGCACCCACAAGCACCAGAATGCCAAGGCCGATGGCTGCCCAGTGCTTCCACGTCAGCCCGCCCATGGGAGTGCTCAACGCCTTCACAAAGGTAGCCATGGTGGGGTAGCGCTCGTGTGGTCGGGGGGACAGGGCTTTGTCCACGGCCAGTGACAGGCCGCGCGGCACTTTCTTGTCGCGCTCGCGCAAAGCTTTGATACGGCCTGCCGGCACTTCGCCCGTGAGAAGTTCATACACCATGACGGCCAGCGAATACTGATCTGCGCGTGCGTCCACATCCTTGGCCGATTGCATTTGTTCTGGAGCCATGTAGTAGGCACTGCCCATGGCGGTAGAGGTTTGCGTCATCTGGCTGGTGCTCATCAAGCGGGCGATGCCAAAGTCCATCAGTTTGTACTGAAAATCGCCTGGCGTTGCGCTGCTGTCTTGCGCATCATCCTCGTCCACCACCCAGACATTTTCAGGTTTGACATCGCGATGCACCGTTTTCTTGTGCGCGTAATCCAGTGCCCCTCCGATGGCATTGGCAATGTCGATGACCTCAGCCACGCTAAAGGGTTTGCGAACGCTCTTGCGCGCCTGCATGACGGCGCGCAGGGTTTGCCCTTTGAGCAATTCCATGGTTAAAAAGTTGTGCTCGCCGTCGTGCTGCACATCGAAAACATTGACGATATTTGGATGCGCCAGGGTGATGGAGATTTTGGCTTCTGTCAGAAAACGCTCACGCGCCACCGGGTGGCGCAGCAGGTGCGGGAGCAGCACCTTGATGGCGATTTCTTCATTGCGATTGCGATCCAGCGCGCGGTAAACCGCCCCCATGCCACCCATGCCAATACGTTGCCGGATTTCGTAGCGGTTGGCCAGCACCTGCCCAGGCTGCAAATGTGCAGAAGCCGCACCGGACTGGACGTCGCCGCCAAACTGGGTGAAGACAGGCTGTGCGCCGGGCAGGTCTGCCAACTGGGTGTGAGAGAGATGGGGCGAGTGGGATGGTGGTTCTGCCAGCAGCAGGCTGCGTGCAGCATTGACTTCGTCCAGGGCTGCACGGTACTTGCTGCGCAGCCCCTCAGTGGGAGCGGTTGACAAGCGATCTTCAATCAGCACCCTTTTTGCCAGAAAGGCTGCTTCGATGTCTTTTGGATCCCATTTGGCACCAAGGCCGAGCAGCGTGCTGGCTGCATCAGTATTCATACTATCTCCATTTTTCTGGGCAGTATATCCCGCCAGTTTGGGCGCATGAGCCCCGACGTCGGGTGCGATTCAAGGTGATGTGGTGCAGCCAACCTGGCCGCGTCAGGAGACGAGTTGGGCGAATGTGTTTGATCATATTGACTACAAAAATAGTAGCTGCCTGTGCAAGCAGGACGGGCGCTAGAGGCCGATTTGTTATACAAAATAACGCACTCAAGTTCGAGCAGGCTGACGGGGGAACATTGCCTCTTTCTCATCACTTTGAATTGCAACCCCCGATGGCAAGGTTTGGAATGGATGACCCAGCATAATGTATGCTTTCAGCAATCCAAAATTCAGAGGAGAAATTGCATGAAACTGGCACGCTTATGGGGTTGGAGCGTTGTGCTGTCAAGTGTGCTGCTGGGCAGTCTGGCATGGTCGCAGCAGCAGACGATAGAGGAACTGGAGCGGCGCTT